>JAPORT010000143.1 GCA_026710085.1 Flavobacteriaceae bacterium
TTTGTATGAAATGGAACGCAAAGCGCTTTTAGAACGCACCAGACAAGGCATCCAAACCTATAAAGAACGAGGCGGAACATTTGGACGCCAAGTCGGGACGGTAGAAACCAGAGAAACGTTTTTATCCAAACCCAAAACCAAAAAATTCTCCGTTTGTTAAATCAAGGAAAGTCCTATCAAGACATCCAAAGTCGACTGCAGGTGAGTTCAACGACGATTAGGAAAGTGAAGAGATATATAGGCATAACTAAAAAAGGATAAGATAATGTTTGCGTTTATAAAAAGGGTAGTCGAAAGTCTCCATGTTTCAGGTAGTAGCGGAAAAATAAAGAATAACCAAGGGGTGGTCAATTCGGGAGATAAAAACATATTTGCAGAAAATGTCACCATACTTCAACATCATAAGGAATCTAAAACAAATGCTAAAGAGAACAACTCTGCCTATGAAATAGTAAAGCTTGGAGCTAGAAAACGCTATTGGGGATCCACTGATTATTATGTTTTTGGAGGTTACAATCATCCCGAAATTGAAACAGAATATCAAATTTTGTTGATATCTAAAGAAAAAAATGGTTTAGAATACTATGAAGCAAAATCAACGTCCATCCCCCTTTGTAAAATGAATAGAATAGAATCAAAACAGAGATGGCGTTTAGATAAAACATCCATTAATTATTACATTATAGAAGAGGATTTTCTGAAACCCAATTATGGTATTGATTTTCCAGAAAAAGTGGACAATTCGGAGCATAAGTTTAGATTTCAATTTCATATTGATGGAGATTGGAGTGATGTTGAATGGTATTTTTTATTAGGGATAGCTACTAGAAGTTTAAATCCCCCTTCGCAAAGAACGAACTATATCAATATAGAACCAAGCACTATCAATATTCAAGAAGTAAGCGAATATGTGTTTCATTTTGGTGAAATCGTTTCAAAATAATAAATGAAAAATCAGATGTTTTTTATCAGTAACGGAAGATGGGATATTCCATCTGATTATAGCATATAAAAATCAATGAATCTATCCAGTTTTAATGGGGAACTCATCATCCCAAATATCCTTTTCCTAATTTCCATTATCGTTTCGGTGTGGTTGGTGCAGAAACGAACAGCAAAAATGAATAACGAACTGTCTAAGAAACAAAGAAAATATGATTATGCTTCAGAAAATCGTGAGTTATATAATAAGAATATACGAAACAATAAGTGATGTTAAAGACTCATTTTATCGCTTACTCCATTCAGGCGCTCCTCTATCGCTAATTAATGAAAAAGAAAACACGATACAAGAAAAAGTATATGAATCGATGAAATCCCGAATTAAAGGAGATAAACATTTAAGTTTAACAGAATCTCCAGTGAGAGAGGTTTTAACCCATGAATTAAATCATCAAGTGGGTAGGAAACGTCTGTTTGATTGCTATTCATGGGTCACTATTTTTAGAAGAGAAACAGAAAAGAATCGAATCATTTTTTCATCGGAAAAAGTTCAAATATTCGATACCCTTAAAGGACTTTGCATTGATTCTATTTTAACCTTTGAAGATTATTTGAAAGATGCGGAAAATTGGAATGGTTTGTGGCTAGATAAAATAGAACTCTACAAAAGCCGTGATTTTCGGAAGTTTGCCAAACAAAGTTTGGATGACATAACGAATCAATCTAACTTAATTGAGGAAGAACTTAGAAAATTATTGTTAGTGCCTTAGCCACTCAAAGCCATAGACTGAAGGGTGTTAATAGAGGGAATATCATCTTCAAAGATTTGAATCAGATTCACGCCAGAACCGATGTACCCAAACGCACCGATTTAGAAAAAGACTACCGAGAGAAAAAGTTTGTCTACGTCATTTCCAACCCAGCGTTTCCCAATATGTTTAAAGTCGGGATTGCGAAAGATTGGAAAGCTCATTTGAAATCGTATCAGATCGGCGATCTGTTAAGAGGTTATAAAAAAGAATTTGTGCTGGAAACACCCCAATTCCGAGAAACCGAAAAGCATATTCACGAGCAATTTGATAATCTCCTAGAGTGGTATCAGGGCGACTTACTGGACATCATTCAAGCCATTAAAGACTTCAACAAGGAATCAAAGTGATCAAGGCTTTGCCCTGTTCAATTATCTAATACAACATCACTTTTGATTTAGTTTCATTTCATGAAACCAAAAGTCTAAATTCAAATGTTTGATATTAATTCCGCTACCCAACCCCTGGATCTAATCCTGCGGGAACGGAACCTTCTGGGACACAAGTGACGCAATATTTACCTGATTCCCCTTCACATCCGTCATTGCTTATTAAAGCATCCATACCATTGCTTAAACAATCCGCTATGAGTGTTCCACACTTTACACGACTTCCACACGTAGCCCCCCCCTGCTTGAATAGACAGTTCACCGCTATCCCTTTTCAGTAAGGACACCCAATATCCCCAAACGGCAGCTTGTTGATCTCTTCCAGACAATCTTTAGAAAACAAGACTTTGATGTCAGGTTCTTCAGAAACTTGTTTTTGTATATCTAAAACATATTCAATAAATCCGTCCCGTTCTTCTAAAGCAATTTTATCAGAAGCACATGTTGTGAAAATAATAAGTAAAAAAGTGACAAGTAGAAATGATTTTTCACAATATAAAATTGGTGCTATCAAATATAGGGAATAATCGTGACACCATCGAAGACACTCTTTATACCATTCAAGCTATTGATGATTTTAATCATCAGATAAAACCTTGCCCCTATCCTTGTATTTTATAGAGAGTCCAATCAATAATCTCAGCTCCTCGAACGAGGATAGCCGTCAACAACACAAGGCAAAACCCAGATATAAGATTCAAAACACCCCCTTGTTTCGATACTCGTTTACCAAGACGCTTGGCCTCATCTCGAAACTCACTCACATCTTTTCTCAAAGTTCCATAATTCCTGTCCAGAGAATTAAAATTCTTTGTCAATGATTGATACTTCTCATTGGCTTGCTTCGACTCATTTTCTAAAACAGATAATCGATCGTTTAATTGGTTAAAATGGGATATCACTTTTTCAAACCCTTGCGATACTCGATCGGAAAGGTCTTGATCTTTATTTTTCATAAAATGGTCAAAATTAAAAAAATGTTTTGGTCATTCGTTGGCTGATTGAATCTTGTGATGCTACTTTAAAATAGCAAAAGGAACACTAATTTAAAAAAAAGAGAGACCTTTGCACTAAAATTTCGATTTTCCGCTAAAATAGAGGATTTGGTCGAAAATTTCCTTCTTTTTATTTGACCATTGGTTTTTATCATT
>JAPORT010000073.1 GCA_026710085.1 Flavobacteriaceae bacterium
AATAATTTCCTCATCATACCCCATTTTTTTTGATTTTGCATTATTCAAAGGTCTCTATGAGTGATTTACACAAGGCAAGAAGAAACAAGAAAGATGAGTTTTACACCCAATTTGAAGATATTCAAAAAGAATTATCGCATTACAGAAAGCATTTTGAGGGTAAAATAGTGTATTGTAATTGCGATGATCCTTATATCTCTAACTTCTTTGACTATTTTGCTAAATCTTTTGAAAGTTTAAAATTAAAAAAACTAATTTCTACAAGTTTTCAAAATGAACAACCTAATTTATTCAGTCAACATATTGATGGTCGGGGATTGAAAATTGTTTATGAAGGCGACAAAGATGGCGACGGTTTGCCGTCCATTAAAGAAACTAAAATCACTAAATTAAAAGGCGATGGTGATTTCAGAAGTGAAGAATGTATTGAATTTTTACAAGAAGCTGATATTGTTTGCACCAATCCACCATTTTCATTATTTAGAGAATATTTAAATCAATTGATGCAGTATCAAAAAAAGTTTTTGATTATAGGGAATATAATGCAATCAGGTTCTAAAGAGATATTCCCATTTTTCTTTGAAAATAAAATCTGGATGGGACCAAGTATTTCAGGCGGAGATAGAGAGTTCGGTGTCCCTGACTACTATCAATTAAAAGCGTCTGGATTTAGAATTGATGATGACGGAAGAAAATTTATACGAGTCAAAGGAGTTCGCTGGTTTACAAATTTATCTCACGATAAACAGAATCAAAAAATAGAATTAATCAAAAATTATTCACCTGAAAAATATCCCCATTACGATAATTATGATGCTATAGAAGTAGGTGAAGTAGCCGATATTCCTCAAAATTGGGGGGGGGCGAATGGGCGTTCCTATTACATTTTTAGATAAATACAATCCCGATCAATTCGAGATTTTAGGTCTATGTGGTAAACATGGTCTTGGATTAGAAAGCTACAAGAGATATAACGATTATATTGAGATTAGACATGATGGAGTTCCAACCGGAAGTTCGGGGAAAAAAACAAATGGCAATGCAGTTTGTAAAGGGAAAAACCCAAAACGTAATAGAAATTTTTATTTAAGAAAAAGAGACAATGATATAGTTCATTCAAAATCTACTCGGATTCTAATCAAAAACAAAAGCCCTAAAAAATGAACAAGCAAATAAAGTTTGTTAGAATAAGAGAAATTATACATGGCTATAATGATAATGGTGAAGAAAAAGGCGTTGTTGGTTGGAATGAAAAGTTAAACATCCGACCACCCTACCAAAGACAGTATCTACATGAAAATAACCCTAAATTCAAAGAAGAACTAATACATTCTATTTTTTACGGAAAGCCTATTGGGTTAATATATTTTGCCAAAAATCCAGATGGAACTTTTGAAGTAATGGATGGGCAACAAAGAATTTTAACCATCTGTAAATTTTGTGATTTGAATGGTGGATATTTCGTTAAATTGGAATTATCGCCTGGAAATATTCAAGAAATAGCATTCGCTAACTTAAAAAATGCAAAAGATCAAACCAACGCTAATAAAATTTTAGACTATGAATTGATGGTGTATGAATTTGAGGGAGACGATAAGCAAAAATTAGATTGGTTTAAGATTATTAATAAAAAAGCAGAAGAATTAAGCGACCAAGAAATGCGAAATGCTTCGAATCCAAGCCAATGGCTTACAGATGCGAAAAAGTATTTTACGCACAAAGGCGATAGAAATAGAGTTGACATTTGTAATGAATTAATGGGGAGTGCCAAAAGAGATAGACAAGCCCATTTAGAAAAAATAATACAATGGAGAATCAACGAAACTAAAGACGAGGAAATAATGAAATTTATGGCATTTCAATCCAAAAAAGAAAATGCTAAGGATTTATGGGATTATTTTAGAACCATTTGGGATTGGCAAAATGATTTATTTGGTGAAGCACCCGATAAAAAGTTGAAAGAAAAATTGAATTGGGGGCGTTTATATGCTACTTATGGAAAAAAGGAATATTCAAAACACCATACCAAAGGCCGATTTCAAGAATTATACGAAATGTATGAAAAGGATGAAGATACGATTGATCACACCGAATATCCCTTTGTTCAAATACCCAATGGAATTTATGAATATATTTTATCTGGTGAAACGGAGGAAAGTCGCCAATATATCAACAGACGAACGTTTAACGATAAAGAAAAAAGAAATAAATGGAATGAGCAAAATAAATTATGGCCCAACAAAAATCAAATTTGTAAAAAAACGGAGTGCAATACCCCAATGAATCAATCTCATGGAGATCATATCAAACCCTATTCCAAAGGGGGGCGAACGATTCCATCAAACCTGCAGGTTCTATGTGCTGAATGCAACAGAAGATTATCAAATAATTAATTTCAATAAAACTTTTCTAACTTCGTGGCTCCATCCAAGAACCATGAAGCGATCACTTCGACCGAAGCCCATCAAAATCAAAAAACCCAAACTACCACCCAATGATATTCCTAAAGAAGTTCATTTGGAAGTGGAAAAGTTTGCGAAAGCATTGAAATTCCCCAATTTTTCTAAAAAAGAATCATCGGTCGATCCTCAAAGAGGAAGAACGATTTGATCATTGATTTTTCAGCGTTGGTTTTTTATCGAAAAGAAACGCCGTGTAAATAAGTATGTAGTTCCCTTTAATTGTTGGGGATGATATATAAAATCAACAATCCGAGACAGAAAAAGGCTTGCCAAATTCATTTCTTCGGATTACTTACTTCGAGGTTCTTTTTTCTCTTACTATCATTTTCATCCATTTCTTTATTCAAAAACCTTTGGTGATGTTTCATCTTTGATTTATGAGTGCTCTTATACGTTTATTTTATAAGTTGCGTTTCACCTCTACCATATTGTTCTATTAACCAAGTTTTAAAGGATGGAATTGGAATTGAAAAGTCACCGTCAATCCCTAAATAAAAAACACCTCTGGTCATTAAAAGATCAAAAAATTCTTTCGTTTTTTAACAAAGATTTTTCTTTTGATAGAAAATTGATGATTTGACTTTTCGTAAAAACATCAGGACTGCCCCCTTTTTTGAGTTCTTCATCGGTCTCCAAAGCGCATGATGGGACCCCTATTTTCTGATAAAAACGAATTCCAAGAAGAGATGATTGACGAGCCTTTGCCGGGGGTTGCCCCCATAAGCGTTAACTTGTTTAGAAATGGATTCTTTTTACATTTCTTTCATAAGGAATGATGTTTCGTTCACTATTTGATTTTGATCCGTTTGGGTTGCCTTTGGATGAAGAAATGATCTTTCTTTGACCATCATTTTCTTGTGAAGCATCATGAAACCATCATCAACCAAATGAAGAAAACTGTCCCACGCGCTCCCCTTGAAGATGATTGGTCGGTGTTGACCTCTTTTCTGCCGACCAACTGGCAACAGTTAGCCGAAGAATTAGGAGCCCTACGTGGCTTGGGTCAAGACAAGTCGCCCGAGCATCTTCTTCGAACCTTATTGATCCCTCTGGGATGTGGTCATTCCTTAGGAGAGACGGTTGTTCGAGCCAGGCAGTCCCAGATGGCTCATCTTTCTTCGGTGGCTTTCTTCAAGCGCCTTAAAAAATCACGAACAGGGTTGCGTTCGATGTGTCTCGCTCTCTTCCAAGAACATGGGGTGATGGTTTCTGAAGGGGCTAACCATCAGATGCGTGCTTTTGACGCCACCCACATCAGTGAGCCGGGACGTACGGACTCCTTACGGCGATGGCACGACAGCATCACGCTACCGGCATGAGGGTGCGATTTTTTCAAACGCACCCCTACCAAAGAAAAAGGCACTGGCGAATCATTCCAGCCGTTTCCCATTCAGAGAGGCGACTACATTTTGGCCGATCGTGGCGATGCGACCCACTGGGGCATTCCATAGGTGGCCGCCTGTGGTGGCTACTTGACGCTTCGAATCCATACCGGCACCTTATCATTTGAAACGCAGCCGGGCAAATCATGGGATTTATTAGCTGCCATCGAATCCATCAAGCAGGCGGGCACCACGGGTGTTTGGACCGCCTACGCGAAAACATCACCGCCCATCCAAGGATGCCTTTGTGCTTTACGTAAAACCCATGAAGCCATCCAAGAAGCAGTGAAACGAATCCTCAAAGTGGCTCAAAACAAGGGACCGCCAGCCCAGAGAAAAAACGTTACGCTATGCACCTTATGTCATGGTGTTTACCACCTTTCCTGCCGAGACCTATTCAGAAAAAGAGATTCTGGAATGGTATCGATTACATTGGCAAGTGGAACTCATTTTCAAACGATTCAAATCATTAGCACAACGAGGACATCCCCCCAAAATGGATGAAGAGAGTGCACAAGCGTGGCTCTATGGAAAACTCATGATGGCCTTGTTGACTGAAAAAATCATCCCCCATGCACGGACGGTTTCCCCCTGGGGCTATGCATTGCAGACGTAGTGAATGGCGGAATTTTAAGTTGGCTCTGAATCAAGTCGTGCGAACCATTGAACCCGATGTGGGGCTCAACGACATGATGGCACATTGGAAGACGATTTCCAAAAGCCTCAAAGAACCGACGAGGCGGAGAACCTATCAAATGAAACAATATTTCAAACTATCCAAAACAAGTTAACGCTTAGGGGGGCAGTTATAAGTTTAATTGTTTATCTTTGCGGACTTTATTATCAACTTAATTTATATCTAACTTATGAAAAACAAATCATTTCCTAAATTTTTAGGTGTCGGATTTTTAACTGTCTTGTTGTTTTTTGGTTGTGATGACAATCAAGATGACATCGATAAGTTGAAAGAACAAGTCGATCAACTCATAAATCAGAATAAAGATGTATCGAGTTTAGAAGCTAATCTAAAGAATTTAGATGAAAGAATCAAAAGCCTTACAACATCTGTAGGCAGTCTTCCAACATCTGATGTTGTCAAAGATGTTGTTGAAGGTGAAGCCAAAAAGTTGCAAGGGACAATAGATGGATTAGAAAATCAACTTAAATCCGGTCAAGGTGAACTGACAGGACTTAGTGATTCTATTAAAAAAATAAATGAGCATCTTACCGCATTAGAATTGAAAGTGAATCCTCCGACTGCTGATCAAGTTAAGGATGATGCAACGCTCAAAGCATTTGTCACATGGGCTCATTCTGAAATCGTAGCACTCGAAAGCTTAAGCGAAGCAGCTGAAAATGGCCTTTTGTTGAGGACTGAAGGCAGTGACTTTAATTCAGAATCGACATATCTCTTAGTCGTTGAAAATAGTGGAGAAGTTTTGGTTCATGGAACTGCTCGAGCAGCTGAGGGTAAGAATTTTAAAGAAATCGATGATGGTAAACTATTTGAAACTATTCAAGAAGCTGGAAAAAAAGAAGGTGGGGATTTTTTTGAATATCAACATGATGGTAAAACTGAGAAAGCCTATGCTATCGGATATCAAACTGCACTCACAGGTGGTAGAGAAACGATTTTGGTCGGTGGTTATAGAAACGAACTCTCCGATGTTTCTTACGATATTCCAGAGATATCTTGGGATGGTAAGACCTCTGCAGCAGACGTCAAAGATGAAGAGTCACTCAAGAAATTCGTTTCTGAGACAGTTGAGTTTCTTCGAGATCCTACGACTTTAGGTACATACTCTATTGGCCAATTGCGTAACGCTTTCCAACAGGAAGGTGGTCATTGGAAATCAGGTTCTGTTTACATATGGCTTGTTAGTAGTGAAAACTACAACTTATTTCACGGTGCTAATCGAAATCTCGAACATCATCCCTCAAACTTTAATAGAGTAGATGAAACAGGACAAAAATTTGTTGAAATCCTCGTTAATGGTGCACGAGATAATGTAGATGAAGGAAAGTTTTTAGAATATTTTTATGATAACCCAAATAACGAGAATGATGGTCCGGAAGCAAAGCTCGGTTACACCAAGAGTTTTAGATTTCCTTTTACACAAGCTAACCAGCCATACATTGTCCTTGGCTCCGGAATCTATACAGGTGATTTAAAAACATCTGCCAAAGAAGTTGAAGATGCTGAAGGTTCTGAAAAAGATGAAAAGCTCGAAGCATTTGTCAATTGGGCTAAGACTGAAATCCAAGGAATCGCAGACTTAAGCGAAGCATCTGAAAATGGCCTTCTATTGAGAGGAGAAGACGAGAAAGGGGAGAAAAAAGAAAGCGACTTTAATTCTGGAGACACCTATCTCATATCTATTGAAAAAGAATCTGGAGAAGTCTTAATTCACGGAGGTGAACGAGAAGCTGAGGGTAAGAAACTTGAAAAAGAAATACTTGATAAAATTAAAAACGCTGCAGTAGAAGGGGGATTTGTTGAATATGAACAAGGTGATGAGACGAAGAAAGCCTATGCTGTCGAATACACTTCTGTTATCGGATCAAAAGAGATTTTGATTGGTGGTTATACTAATGACTTATCCGATATTGATTCTACTTATAACCCGGAAATAATTAAAGATTTTGAAGAAATATCTGAAGGGATCACTGCAAAAGATGTCAATGATGAAGAGTCACTCAAGAAATTCGTCGATGCAACGGTTAAGTTTCTTGAAGGGGAAGCTCTAGGTAAATACAGTATTGGCGAGTTGCGTAATGCTTTCCGAGATGATGAAAAAGGAACTTGGAAGTCAGGTTCTGTTTACATATGGCTTGTAAGTAGCGAAAACTACAACCTATTTCACGGAGCTAATTCAAATCTCGAACATCGACCTACAAACTTTAAACTGCAAGATGATAAGACTAAACGGTTCTTTGTTAAAGAGTTAGTTGAAGAAGCTAGAAAATATGGAGTGCATACTTTAGAATATCACTATGATAATCCTGCTAACGACGATGATGGAAAAGAACCTAAATTTGGTTACACAAGAAGTTTTAGATTTCCATTTTTGGCACCTGATCAGCCTGACATTGTCATAGGTTCGGGATTTTATTCTGGAGATAATTAAAACACCTTTATCTGCATAGTCAGACGGATTTTCATTAATCCGCTTATGTTGTACATCAATTACCCCCACCTCTTCATGAGGTGGGGGTAATTTTTTGTTTGCATCATCAATTGGTTTGAATCGATTTTGAAACCGCCTCAAAAGAGTAAGATGAAAGTTTTTATAGTTTCTGAAACCTCTTATGATAGGGGTATAACTACTTATGATTCCTTAGTTCGGACAACTTTGGCATTAGATTATTCAAAAACAAGTGCATGAATCACAACTTTTTGTGATTTAGAAAGATATAAAACTACTTGATCATTTCTTCGACACCTTATTCGATAACACTTCTAGCTGGTAAGTAATAACATCTGATAGCTTCTTTTACACTAAGAAAGTTCAAAATGCCATTAACGCATTCTCGATGTTGCTTCATTTAATCAACAAAGCGATTCCATTCTTGAAACTCGAAATTTAATTTCTTTCTACGATTCTGATTCTTGACTTCGATGATCACCCCATGTCTAAATCATAATTATTTCTTAATCAGCTTGTTTTTCATTTTTTCTTTGATTTTTGGAAGAATCAAAGCTCACTTGGCGATTGGTTACGAGGTTTTTGCGTTGATTTGAGTCTTGCGTTATCAAAAATCAAAGCATTTTGAATCGGATGACCCAATCATGATCGCTTTAAGAAAAGTTCAGGTATCGGAGGTTCGAGACAATAGTAGTCAAAGACTGTTTTTATTGCCATCAAGACGAGATCACTTGCAAGAGTATATTGATCAAATCATCGAATGACATCTGCCAAGAATAGGCAAATACCTTACACGAAATAGACAAGGTAAAAACAGCTTGATTTAGTAAAAAAACTATTGATAATCAATCTATTACAAACGTAAATCACCAAGTCAAGAATTCAAATAATTTTCATGTGCAAACTTTTGAATTGAATTTACAAGTGAATTGAACTTGTCTTTCTTGCCAATCGAGATGAAGAAACAAAACTAAAATGGTGTTGATTAGAGTTGGAGCTCTAAATACTTTATTAAATCTGTTAACTAAGAAAGATTTTTTATCATGAGTAAACAAGAATCTAATCCATTTGTGGATCCAGAATATGTTAAGTTTGGAATGAGTTATCTCATTGATTACATACTGTACCTTGAAAAAAAAATAGATGATTTGGAAAAGAAAATATTTCCGGAAAGTGATATTGATGTTAGTGATTTAAACCCCGAGGATAAAGAGACCATTGATAGTGTTAAAACATCTTTTAAAGAAATGGAATTAATTCTTGATGGCAAGCTAGAAGCGATTCCGAGTGAAGAATTCATCAAAGTTTTAAACTCAGAAACAGTAATGAATAGTCCAGAGTAATCAATGTTTAAAATTGATTGTACTCTAGAGTTTATAAAAAAATGTTCAAGACTTTCTAAAAAGTATCCATCTCTAAAAGAAGAAGTTTCACATCTCATTAAATCCTTAAGTGATAACCCAAAGCAAGGGGATCGATTAAAAAACCAGTGCTACAAGATTAGAATTAATATTAAATCTAAAGGAAGAGGTGCGGGGTGGTGCTCGATTGATTACCCATATCGCATTTCTTCAATCGAGGGTTTTGATTTTGACCATTTATGATAAAGCAAAACAGTCGAGTATAACCCAAAAAGAAATTAACAGGTTGATCAATACGGCAATGAAACAGAGAAACAGATTTGAAATACTTGATGAAATGGGAATTAAAGACTTTTTTAAGCGACGTATAGATCATAATTGAATCTAGTTTTGTTTTGGTCATTCTGTGGTATGAGTCAAACATGATGTATACCATATTTTAGAAGGCTCTTATCTTTGGGGAACCTTACAGTTCAATATGAAGTCATAAACGTCAAAGTCAAGGAAATGTTGTGTTCATTGGATCGAGTTATTCACCGAATACAAAAAAAAGACACTTTGAAAATTCAGTTTTTTTGTCAGTTTTCTATTATACAAAGATCTCATTTCATTAATTTTACTCATTATAGAAGCTATAAAATGAAAAGTGATTACGTTTATGGTGGTCATTCAGAACTAGACTTGATTTAAAAAAAAAGAAAAATCCAAGGCTTTAAAAAGTTTAAAAACAGCCTCTCTTAGACAAGCAAGACTTATTAATAGCATTTTTGAAGCCCCCTTACATACTTATCGAGAAATAGCCAATTCCATCGAATTTATGAAGACGAAAGCTCGAATTGAGGATAAAAGAAAACGGAAAAAAATTTCAAAATGTATGTGGTGCCACTAAAAAATGGTCAAATGAGGATTTTGAATCTTTTTTAGATGATGTTTATCGTAGCAGGCCCCATGCAAAGCCTAAATTATCAAACTTCGGTAGGAAGAAGTAGTGCTTTTTGACACCAATGTGGTTATTGATTACATTGCAAGGGAAAAGTTTCACTGAAGATAATGTAAATGAGTTATTCATGGCTACACCAAAAATAAATACTAACATCAAAAGGCAATCTATAACCAATTAAGGTCATTTGCAAGCATGTTCAAACGGCTACTGCAACATGATTCCGTACTGATTTAAACTTTAGAAAAATAGAATGGGAGGTGCACCAAGATAATGCATTATGTCGTAAAAAATCAAATTAAAAACAGAATAGTAACGAATGCCTAAAGACTACACGAAATACGACTTTCACGACAAAAAAAACAATGTTCATTATACAAAACTCTACAAAAATGAATTGGCAAAAAGGATAATCATATATCTATTGGAAGAAGATATAGTTACAAGGCGTGAAATAAATAAAGAAAAACTTAACAGAGTTGGTAAGCGACTACGTGTCGAAACTGAAGATGAATTCCAAGGTTCCCATGATGGTAAGATAAAACGGTATTTTGAATCAGAACTAATTAATGGTAAGAATTATTACATCTCCAGTGGGTGGACTTTGGATAGCATAAATAAATTAATCGAGTTTGCTAAGGTTAAGGACAAGAATTTTTCAAAAAATTTAGATTTCATTCCAAATATCGATGGACCCACATATGAGGAAAAGCATACTTCGGATTTAGAATTTTTTAATCAGGAGGATATTGAATTACTAAATAAATATGCTGGAAAACCATATGATAAGAATAATCCAACTCTCAGAAATGCATTAGAGCAAATCAACGGGAATTTGGGACGAAAGCTTAAGTTTTGGCATGAAAGTGTAGTCAAAAAAGTGTTTCCAAACGTTTCTCAACCACGCATCAATTCAAGTATTCTAAATACTGGGGGATCTCATTTTAGATATTGGATTTTTGGGAGGGCATACCCTAGAGGTTTCAAAGATTACACAAATGACTCCCTTGTATTTAAAATTTCAATTTCCTTTAGTAAAGAAAAAAAGAACCTATGTTTTGATATAAACATTCAAAGAAAAAATGCACGTTCAAAATTCCAACAAAATGTAAAAGTAAAAATTCAACATGAAATTCTTCGGATTGAATATACGGATGATACAAAAGTTTTGAATTGGAATACGTTAATCCAGCAATCTGTTCATGCGATTAATAAGAATTTAGAATTATATTGGAGCATAAGGAATGAAATCAATCCAGAGTCAAAAGATCTTGATTATTTCAATCAAGAAGACTTTTCATTGCTTAAAAACTATATGGGCAATCCATATGATAAAACAAGATCTGTCCATCAAGATGCATTAGAAAAAATCAATCATGGGCCTCTAAAAAAATGGAGGTATTGGCACAAATGTGTCGGTCAAAGACTCTATCCCAATATCGAACAGCCTAAACCAACAAACAATATTGTAAGCCGTGCAAGTTTTTTCAAAAGCATGCTTTGGTCCAAAATACTCCCGTATAATAAGGAATCTGATGAAGATGATTGGTTGTCTTTTTGTTTGAATATTTCTCAAGATTTAGATGAAGTGGATGATTTATCATTTAAAATAGCCATCGAAACAAGGAATGATCATCCTAAAAGGCCATCTCTTTTAAAAATGAGACCTGAGCCGCTATACATTAGTGTTGATGACCAATCCATTAATAACTGGGAAAGTCTCATTGGCCAATCAGTGGATTATATCAAACAACATGAATCAGATTATTGGGAGATTAAGGAGCGATTTACTATAGATAAGAAATCTACAAATAGCTCTAAAAACCTCATTTTATACGGGCCACCTGGAACAGGTAAAACCTATAAAGCCAAAGCATTAGCAGTTCAAATGGCAGATTCGGTATTCTACAATCAAAATAGCTCGAATCGGAAAGGTTTGATGAATCGATTTGAAGAGTTGTTGGATCAAAATCGAATCGTCATGACCACGTTTCATCAATCCTACAGCTATGAAGATTTTGTAGAGGGGATCAAACCCAAGGTTGAAAATAATCAAGTAGTTTATGACATTGAATTTGGGGTATTTAGGGATATTTGTCAAAAGGCCTTAGACGAATCTGATGAGGGTTTTGTCTTAATCATCGATGAAATCAATAGAGGAAATGTAGCTGCAACTTTTGGTGAATTAATCACCTTAATTGAAAAAGATAAGCGCATCGGACAAGAAGAAGAAATTAAAGTTCAATTGCCTTATTCTAAAAAACTGTTTGGTGTTCCAAGTAATGTCCACATCATCGGGACGATGAATACCGCTGACAGATCAGTAGAAGCATTGGATTCAGCATTAAGAAGAAGGTTCGACTTTCAAGAAATTGGTCCCAATACTGAATTACTTAATGGCATTGAAATTAAAGGAATCAATCTCAAACATGTTCTCGAACAAATCAACAAACGAATTGAAATTCTTCTTGATCGAAATCATGCCATCGGACATTCGTACCTTTTAAAACTCAAAGAGGAATCTCAAGAAAGGGATAAGAATCAATTATTTATTGATATTCTTTACAACAATATCATTCCATTGCTTCAAGAACATTTTTATTCTGACATTTCAAAAATCGGTCTTGTTTTAGGCCCAGAGTTTGTTAAAAAAAGGGATTTAACCGCTGACGATATTCCGAAACTTGATGGACAAGAAAATTCAATTAATATCTCTACGAAATATGAAATCCAGAAAATTAGTTTAGAAAAGTTAGAAAAAGCACTTTCTAATTTTAAAGAAACTCAAAATAATGAAAACTCATAAAGTTTTTGAGCATCAATGTTACAGTTGGAAAGAATTAAATCTTGATGAAAATGATAAAAAAAGCCTTCATGCTTTCAATGCAAAACACGGTGATAAGTTTTTTAATCTACAATACAATGGAATCCAGTTCAAAGAGTATGTCGGTGTCTTACAAGTAAACGCTCTTACAATAGAAATCCTCCCCAAAATAGATGATAGACCTTCAGTAGATGAGAATAATCTTTGGCAAGGGGTACTCATCGAGATGCTCAAAGCAACTCTAAAACTGGATACCACAATGACGGATTATAGTTCATTAAAGACAAGTCAAAACAGTTTTATCGAATCACTCTTTGACCTCTATCTCAATGAACTACAAAAGTTGTTTCGACGAGGCCTCCAAAGAAAATATGATCGCTATTCTCAAAATTTAACGGCATTGAAAGGAAAACTCATCTTTTCAAAGCATCTAGCGAAGAACTACATTCATAAAGAACGATTTTATAGCTCTCATACTCAAATACGAATACGATCATCTCATCCATCAAATCTTATTCGATGCACTAAAAATTGTACAGCGATGTAGTACGGGTTCGATTCTCTATGGAAAATGCCTTCAACTATTAGAAAGATTTCCAAATGTCAGTAATATTCAACCAACGGATAAAACGTTTTCAAAAGTGAAACTCGAAGGAAAAACCAGAATATATGAACGGGGATTCAAACTAGCAAAATGGATCATCCAAGGGTATAATCCCGATATAGTCATTGGAAATAATAAAATGGTTGCTATTCTTTTTGACATGAATCAATTATGGGAAGAATACATTTTGATTCAATTACAGAAATCTTCCAGAAGATTTAATGCTCGAATTCAGGGTCAGGATACCAAAAGATTTTGGGGAGGCAGAAGTTTAAGACCCGATATCCACATTCAAAGTAGTCGAATGGAAAATTTCATCATCGATACCAAGTGGAAGAAGTATTCAGGGAACCCATCAACATCCGATTTGAGGCAAATGTTCACATACAATAAATTTTGGAATGTCAAAAAATCCTTTTTGCTTTATCCAACCGCATCAATCGATCAACCAAAAAGGGATGTAAAACCATTTCATACCCCACAAGAAAATCTTTCATGTGGTATTTTGGAAGTTAATGTTATTGCTGAAAACCAACTCAATCAACAGATAGGAGAACAAATTTTCGCATCAATAATCGAGTAACATGTACTCGGTGATGATGGACTCAAAGTAATGTAATACTGAAGATTTAGGAGCCCATGACATGGGTTGAACGGTGTCCGTTTACTCTGTTTTGGGGGTATCGACGTATTTTCCTAATTCTCGAAACACTTTATTAGAATAAAGAAAATCCCTCACCTCTTGGGTAGAAGAATTCATAATTTCATGTTTTGTTCCCTGCCAATTTTTTTGTCCACCTTTTAAAAAAATGATTTTTTCTCCTATTTCTAATACCGAATTCATGTCATGTGTATTAATGATAGTAGTGATTTGGTATTCTTGAGTGATTTCTGCAATTAAGTTATCGATGAGCATGGCTGTATAGGGATCAAGTCCAGAATTGGGTTCATCACAAAAAAGATATTTGGGTTTTGAGACAACGGCACGAGCAATAGCCACTCGCTTTTGCATCCCTCCCGAGAGTTCACTAGGAAACTTTTTATTACTATTGAGTAGATTAACCCGTTGGATAATTCGTTCGGTAAGCTCCAAAATTTCATCTTTTGATTTTTTGGTGTGCATTTTTAAGGGAAAGGCTATATTTTCTTCCACTGTCATGGAATCAAAAAGAGCACTTCCTTGAAACACCATTCCCATTTGTTCTCTTAAGTCAATCAGGTCTTCATCGTCTAAATCTCGAAGTCGTCGATTTTCATAAATAATATCCCCCGAATCAATTTGGTGTAGTCGCAGCATGCATTTAACTAAAACGGTTTTCCCCGATCCAGATTCACCAATAATTAAATTGGTTTTTCCAACTTCAAATGTGGTTGTTATGTTTTTTAAAACATAGTTTCCATTGAATTGTTTGTTTAATTTTTCGATTTGAATCATCAGGTAAGCATCAATTGAGTGAGAAAGTAATTGACCACAATGATGACCGTTGAAGTCCAAATAAAGGATATCGTCGCTGCTTTCCCAACTTGTAAGGAACCACCTTTGGAAAAATAACCATGATATGCAGGAATCGTTGCTAGAATAAAAGCAAAGACAAGGGTTTTGATATAAGCATAAATCACATGATAGGGTCTAAAATCTTCAGTAACGCCCGTAATAAAATCTGAAGTAGTTCCAAATCCACCATAAACAGCAGCGAGGTACCCTCCATAAATGCCAAAGGCCATGGAAAAGGTAATCAAAATAGGATAAATCATCATGGCGACAATTTTTGGAAAAATCAAATAATTGAAGGTATTGACCCCCATGATTTTTAAGGCATCAATCTGTTCTGTAACTCTCATCGTTGCAATAGAAGAAGTAATATAAGACCCCACTTTTCCCGCCATGATGATGGAGACTAGAGTGGGAGAAAATTCCAAGATAATCGACTGCCTGGTTGCAAAACCAACGATTGTTTTTGGAATTAGTGGATTTTCAATATTTAAGGCTGTTTGAATGGTAACGACACCACCAACAAAAAAGGAAAGAAAAATGACCGTTCCAGTGGAACCTATAATCAATGTGTCGATATCCCTTAAAATCAGTTGTCTCATGATGGTCCATGGGGTAAATTTTCCAAACACGCGATAGAGCATCATGAGGTAGTTCCCAATATGGAATAAAAAATTCATCAGTCCAAAGTTATGAATAATCGAACCCCACTAATGATCGTCATTTTGTTCATGGATCACGGTGATTCATCTATTAAAACTGATAAAGTAATCATAAAACAACACATTAAATCAGTTTTTTGGAACTCACAGAAAAAATTGAAATTTATGAGATCTCATCATAAACATCGAGGGATGGACAGGTACATATCAAGTTTCGATCGCCATAGGCATCATCAATCCGTTGAACAGGAGGCCAGTATTTTTTCGCTTTTTTCCCATTCGGAAAAGCTGCTTGATTCCTTGAATAAGGATAATTCCATTGATCTGAAATGACCATTTCAATGGTATGCGGGGCATTTTTTAAAAGTTGTCGACTGGAGGTATCCTCGGAAGTGATTTCACCGTGAATAGAAATTAGAGCATCACAAAATCGATCAATTTCTGAAAGATTTTCACTTTCAGTCGGTTCAATCATTAAAGTACCTCTAATTGGAAATGAAAGTGTGGGGCAATGAAATCCATAATCCATTAATCGTTTGGCAATATCTGAGGCATCCACTTGAAATTTTGCAAATCCACGACAATCAATAATTAATTCATGACCGACTCGATGCCGATCCCCGGTAAAAACAATCGGATAGTAATCTTGAAGACGAAATTGAATATAATTGGCACTCAATATGGCTATTTCACTACAACGCTTTAAGTTTTGCTTTCCTAATAACCGAATATAACCATAAGATATCAAAGAAACTAGGGGTGATCCATAGGGAGCCGCCGAAATATTAATCGGAAACTTGGTCTCTTTTTCTGTGTTTTCAAAAGAAGTATCTGGAAGAAAGGGAGCTAAATGCTGTGCCACACAAATAGGTCCAACACCTGGCCCACCACCTCCGTGTGGAATAGCGAAGGTCTTGTGTAGATTCAGATGACAAACATCGGCACCTATAATGGCCGGATTGGTCAACCCAACCTGAGCATTCATATTGGCTCCATCCATATAGACCTGCCCACCGTATTGATGAATCAGTTGAGTGATCTTTTTGATATTCGAACCAAATACGCCATGAGTGGAGGGGTAGGTAATCATGATTGCCGCTATATTTTTTTTGTGCAAATCAGCTTTGACTTGAAAATCATGCCAATCGATTTCTCCTTGATCATCTGATTTGACGACGACGACTTTCATTCCAGCCATGATTGCCGAGGCGGCATTGGTTCCATGTGCTGATTCGGGAATCAAACAAACCTTTCGATGGCCGTCACCAATTTTGTCGAGATATGCTCTGATAACCAACAATCCTGCATATTCTCCTTGAGCACCAGAATTCGGTTGAAGCGATGTAGCATAAAACCCCGTGATTTCGGATAAATAGTTTTCTAAATCATGTAGTACTTGATGGTATCCGAGAACTTGCTCTTTGGGAGCAAATGGGTGGAGTGCATTCCATGAACTCTTGCTCAAGGGAAGCAATTGTACGGCTGCATTCAATTTCATGGTGCAAGATCCCAAGGCAATCATGGAAGTAGTCAGACTTAAATCTTTGTTTTCAAGAGATTTGATGTATCGCATCAAAGAAGTTTCACTTTGGTATTGATGGAATACAGGATGCTCCATAAAAGTGGAGGTTCTGCTGCATCTGTTTGGGATCTTTCCTAAGTGATTGGATTCATTACCGAAGATTTGTCCTTTTGCAGACTCAAAGACTTTCGTTATGGTATCTAAATCTAGATTGGTTGTGATTTCATTGATTGAAATACATATGGTTTGTTGGTCGGCATACCAAAAATTGAGTTGATGAGCTTTGGCAATAGATGATATTTTTTTAGAATCAGCTTTGATTTGAAGGGTATCAAACAGATGTTCATTGAGCTGCTGATAGCCAAGTAAAGTCAAATGTTGACTGAGTTTTAATGCTTTTTGATGGATATTGTTGGCAATGGATTGGAGACCTTTGGGGCCATGAAAAACACCATACATTGAAGCCATCACAGCTAATAAAACTTGAGATGTGCAAATATTAGAAGTCGCTCGATCACGTTTGATATGTTGTTCTCGAGTTTGGAGTGCCATGCGGTAAGCTAGCTGTCCACTTTTATCTTTGGATAACCCAATAATTCGTCCTGGAAGATGCCGTTGGTATTTTTTTAAAGTTGAGAAATAAGCAGCATGAGGACCACCATATCCTAAAGGAATACCAAATCTCTGTGAAGTTCCAACCACAACATCCACACCATAAGCACCAGGAGGTTCTAAAATGGCCAAACTCAATAAATCGGCAGCAACAACGATGGGAATCTCCAATGATTTGGCTTTTGCTACAAAAGCAGATAAATTAGGGATGTTGCCTTTTTGACCTGGATATTGGATGATGGCTCCAAAATAGGATGCATCGAGAGACACGCAGGTATGATCTCCAACCATAATTTCGATATCGATGGAGTGAGCTCTAGTTCTAAGAACCTTAAGCGTTTGACTGAAAACATTTGAAGAAACAAAAAATCGATGGGCGTTGTTTTTCTTTTTTTCTTGTGATCTGGTTACGAAAAGCAATCTCATCGCTTCCGCTGCTGAAGTGGCTTCATCTAGTAATGAAGCATTGGCTACTTCCATTTGGGTCAATTCAATGACCATGGTCTGAAAATTTAAAAGAGCCTCTAATCTTCCTTGTGAGATTTCTGATTGATAAGGCGTATATGCGGTGTACCAACCCGGATTTTCAAAAATATTTCGTTGAATAACTGCTGGTAAATAGGTTGGATGGTAGCCTAAGCCAATAAAATTTTTAAAAATTTTATTTTGCTTCGATAATTCGAACATCAGCTGGCTATAATCTGACTCCGAGATAGCATCTGGTAGATTTAATTTTTGGCTCAAACGTATTGATGAAGGAAGGACTTGATTGATCAGTTGATCCATCGAATCAAGTCCTAGTTTTTCAAGCATGATAGCGACTTGGTCATCGTTAGGGCCAAGGTGTCTGCTAGCAAATGAATCCAATGGTTACTCGTTTTTTGGTTCGTCAAAAAGTTGGAAATCAAAAGTAAAGGAAGATGAATTCATTGGGATATTAAAATGTTGCTAATGTTAAAAACTTATCATCTTCATTGTGAGAAAGAACGGTAATTTTGATGTGTCAAAATGAAATCAATGATTAAGTTTTTAAGAAAGCACATTGTCTTTTCGAGCATTGCATTGGTTGTTTTAATTTTTTCAGTAGCATATTTGTTTGATGTGTTTGATCAGCATGAGAGTGACTATCAAATCATATCTCGAGAAGAATTCAAAAAACGAATCAAAGAGGGACATCCCATCATTGATGTTCGAAGGCCTGATGAATTTGTTGAAGGTTCTATTCCCAATGCAATTAATGTTAATGTATTAGATCCGAATTTTAGACAAAAAATAGACACGTTGGACAAAACCAAACTGCATCTCATTCATTGTCGGTCAGGAAATAGAAGTAAAAAGGCTGCCGAAATTATGATCGATTTAGGATTTGAAAAAATTTACGATTTAAAAGGGGGTTATCTCAATTGGATTTCTTCGGATTCTTTGCAATAAGGTTACTAGATAATCGTCACCTAAGATTCAGGTATGGGGATTGCGTTTTAGTGAAGTTGGTTTCGATGAATACTTAAAATGGAGATTAAAAAAGGAATGATTCGAGAGTCTTTCTTTTCGAATGGCTCTATCACAATTTGTGTGATATCGGTTTTTAGGACTCTTTGATTGATACTTTCTATTGATGCTATGTTATCTTCAATGAAGAGACACGAATCAGAAGGATTTTTTAGAGTCTTAAAGTTTCATAATCCATCGTTTGGACGCTGGTGTGATGATGTGATTCATTTGATCTCATGTGGCAGATGATGTCTCTTATCCCTTTAATCGAGACAGAATTAATGATGATGATCTAGCGCTTACCACTTCAATCGTTATTGTACCTTTCGAATCTCCTTTTGCATTATGGATTGGAGAGAGCATCAATAAATTGATAAATTCTCTAATTTTGTTGCCCTTTGTCCTATTATGGCCACATATAAAAAACGATCCACCAAATCCAATCAATCTTCTTCTCAAAGCACCACAAAAGAGGTCTTTGAAACGCTTGATGTGACCGCATCAAAAACCGAACGATGGGTTTCAAAAAACCAAAACTATATTCTCATCGTCGTGGGAGTGATTGCCTTAGGTGTTTTGGGATATTTAGGGAATCAAAGGTTCATACTAGAACCTAAAGAAAAAGAAGTTGTTGGTGAAATGGGGCAAGCTCAGTATTATTTCAATATGGCTACAAATAGTGTCATGAATGCTGATTCATTGTATCGACTTTCGTTAGAAGGAGGAGAAGGGAAATATGGCTTTTTAGAAATCATTAATCGTTACAAGGGGACGAAATCGGCCAAACTCGCACAATTTAGTGCGGGAATTGCCTATTTGAGATTGGGGGAATATGAAAATGCTATCCGACATTTGGAAAAGTTCAAATCAAAAGATATTATTTTTTCAGCTCTGGCTAAAGGTGCTATAGCCGATTCCTTTGCTGATTTGGGACAACCCCAAGATGCGTATGCTTATTATCTAGAAGCTATTGATGTTAGCGATAATGAATATACTGCTCCCAAATTTTTATTCAAAGCTGGTTTGTTAGCCAAAGAATTAGAAAAACATGAAGATGCCTTAAAGTTTTTCAAGATTATTAAAAACGAATATCCTCAGGCAAATGAAGCAGAGCATATTGATATTCAAATTGCCAAACTCGAAACATTACTCCGGTAATGTCTGTCCAACATCATATTTCTTCCAATAAAGAGATAAATATTTTGACAGATGGAGTTGAAAATTTAAACTTCATTTTGGTGGTTTCTCAATGGAACAAGATCATTACTGATAATCTGTATCGAGGAGCACAAAATACATTGAAAGAATATGGAGTCACTGAAATTACAAAATGGAATGTTCCTGGTAGTTTTGAATTGATTTATGGATGTTGTCTTGCTCAGAAAAAAAATCCTAATGCTGTGATTGCCATAGGCAGTGTGATTAAAGGACAAACACCTCATTTTGACTATATCTGTCAAGCAGTTACTCAAGGCATTAAAGATTTAAATACACTAGGGACTGTTCCAGTCATTTTTTGCGTATTGACGGACAATACAATCGAACAAGCCCAAGAAAGAAGTGGAGGAAAGTTTGGAAACAAAGGTTCTCAAGCTGCTTTAGCTGCTTTAGAAATGGCTCAACTTAGTGCACATTCAACGGACTTTCATAGTTGAAAGGGTTCGTTGTAACTTTGAATGATGCCAAGAATCAATTTTTTCAGACTTTCTAAAAACAGAAAATTTAACTATACTCCGAGATACTATCAAGGGAAAAAAGACCATAATATTTATGATTTTGGATCGAGAATTGCTCGAAATAGGGAAACATTTAATGATAATGATTATCGGAATCAGTGGGCAGCACAACGCTTACAATCAAGAAATAGAAAAAACAGAGCTGTTTCGAGAACACTTATTCTCATCATTTTGGTCCTTGTTTTTCTGTTTCTCTACATCATTGATTTTGAGTATACTATCTTCTTTGACTAGCTCATGAGTGGATTGATTTCTCGATTGCCCCAGCAAGTTGCTAATCAGATTGCGGCTGGAGAAGTCATTCAAAGACCGGCTTCAGTGGTCAAAGAATTGGTAGAAAACGCCATCGATGCTCAGGCCACACATCTGCAATTATTTATTCGAGATGCAGGAAGAAGTTTGATTAAAATTATTGATAATGGAATTGGAATAGCACCTGAAGATATGGAATTGGCATTCCAGCGACACGCTACTTCTAAAATCAAATCGATAGCTGATTTAATCAAGGTAGCGACTAAAGGATTTCGAGGCGAAGCACTAGCCTCGATCGCCTCGATAGCTCAAGTTGAGATGATTTCAAAAACCCAAAACCATCAATTGGGAACGCTCCTTTGCATTGAAGGGGGCGAAGTGATCAAAAAAGAATTCATTGCGGCAGAAAATGGAACTTCCATAGCTGTAAAAAATCTTTTTTTTAATACCCCCGTCAGAAGAAATTTTTTGAAATCAAATCATCGGGAACAGCAGTATATTCTCGATGAGATTTATCGTTTGGCCATCCCACATTGCAATATACGTTTTGATGTATTTGAAAATCGTCAAGAACTCTTACACCTACCAATAGGTACCTTAAAATTTCGTTTGAGAAATATTTTTGGATCCAAACTCAAAGACAATTTGTTAGATATCCAATCCGAAACTCAAATTGCTCAAATAAATGGTTACGTATTGAAGCCTAGTTTGTCTAAAAAAAGAGGAAATCCTCAATACTTTTTTGTCAATAAGAGATATATCAAACATCCGTATTTAAGACATGCGATTCTTTCAGCCTTTGAGGGATTATTGCCAGAGAAAAACCAACCAGGCTATTTTGTGTTTTTTGAAATTCCAACGAATAAAATTGATGTCAACATTCACCCAACCAAAACTGAAGTGAAATTTGAAGAAGTCGATCACTTGTATCCAATTTTACGTTCAACGATAAAACATAGTTTAGGCATTCATCAAATCACACCACCCATGGATTTTAATCAAAATCCTGAATTTAGTGCTCCATATTTTCATAAAGACAATACCGCTGTTCCACCAATAGTTCCCATTGATCCTCATTATAGTCCCTTTAAAGACACGGAAAACAAAAATGCAGATTTTCAAAATAGAATTCCCAATAATGTATCATCACACCAAAGAGAAGAACTCAATTTGATTGAGTCGATTGCGTATCCCAAAATGTTTCAATTATTTCCCGGATATATTTTTTGTGGAAATGAATCAAGTTTCATCATTATCAATCAACGCAGAGCTCATCAGAGAATCTTGTTTGATCAAATGTGTCGTCGGACTCAATCAAAAAAAATATCGAGTCAATTATTGATCTTTCCGATGACCATTTCATTGTCTGTTCAACAAACTCAAGCACTCAAACAAATGCATCAAACATTATCTGAAATTGGATTTCAGCATCAAGTCATCAGTAATACGCTGATGGAGGTTACAGGGGCTCCAGTATTCTGCCCAATGGAAAAAATTAATTTCATTATAACGGAATTATTGGATAAAATTCTTGATGAAGCATCGCATCAAAGTCAAGGAGGCAAAGAAATAATGGCTAAATTCCTTTCAAAAAAGCTGGCGGTATCCAATAATCGATTTCTTGACGAAAAAGAACAAAAGGAATTAGTCAACGACTTATTTTCTTGTTCAGAATATGTCATGTCTCCATTTAACAAAAAAATACTCATTAGATTTGAAAAAGATTCACTGATAAACAAATTCGAATGATAAGATCAATTCCAAAAGCGGTGCTTAATTTATTGATTATCAATGTGATTCTATACATTGCATCACGAAGTATAGGTGATTTATCTCAACTTTTAGGACTACGTTATCCTCAAAATCCTGAATTTGGTTATTGGCAAGTCATCACCCATTTATTCATGCATGGAAATTTCATGCATTTATTATTCAATATGTTGATTTTATGGATGTTTGGTAGCACAATGGAAAGAGAGTGGGGGACTAACAAATTTTTATTTTTTTACTTTTCATCTGGATTGGGAGCCGCCGCGATTCAATTATTGTATTATTATCTTCAGATCAATCATCTTTCAACATTATTGACCGATTTGTCACCATTTGAAATCCAACAAGGATTAGAAAATAAAGAGTTTCCTAGAGCTTTGGTCGATGCTCATTTAATGACTGTTTCAAAAGCAGTCGAAGCATTTCATGTCACCATGGTCGGAGCTTCTGGTGCACTGTACGGTGTTTTAGCAGCTTTTGCCTTCACGTTTCCGAACGCTCGTTTGATGCTTTTATTCCCACCAATTCCCATCAAGGCAAAATATTTAGTTCCTGGTTTGATTGTTATTGACATGGTCGGAGCTTTTTCTAGTTATGGTATTGGATCTGTTGCTCATTTTGCTCATTTGGGAGGTGCTTTAACCGGCGTCTTGATTATGTTGTATTGGCGAAAACTCAATAAATAATCTATAAATTAGATTGATAACGAAATGTCTTTGAATCTATCACAGAGATTTAACAATTTAAATATTGCAGAAAAATTAATTGCCATTAATGTTTTATGCTTTGCTATTCCCGCATTTCTTAGGGTCTTTTTTTTTCTTTTTAATAGCCAAGGGGGTGATCTTTTCAAGTATTTCAATCTACCAGCGAATCTTTCACAATACATCAATCAACCTTGGTCAATCATTACCTACAGTTTTTTGCATGGAGGCTTTTTTCATTTGCTTTTTAATATGCTTGTGCTGTATTATGTAGGTAAAATGTTTATTGCCTATATCGGAAGCAAGAAGTTTCTTTCTATCTATTTTATGGGGGTCATCGCTGGAGGGATCGCCTTTATGCTCACGTATAATCTCTTTCCTGTATTTCGTGTTGTTGTTGGCGTTTCCGATTTAGTTGGAGCTTCCGCTGGGGTGATGGCAATATTGATTTTTATGTGTGGGTATGTACCCAAGATGAGAATTAATTTTTTCTTTTTTAATATTCCTTTTTATGTATTGGGTATTGGTTTGGTCATCTATGATTTACTGACGATTCCATTGAATAATAACGCAGGTGGTAGTATTGCACATCTTGGCGGTGCTGCATTAGGATTGTATAGTGTGTATCAGTATAAATTAGGCAAATCTTTTGGAAGTAGTTTTGAAAAACTTATCGATTCTATTGTCAATTATTTCAATTTTTCATCTCCTAGATCGAAGTTTAGAGTCAATAAAAACGAAAACTATAAAACGAAAAAAAGACACAAAAAATCAAAACAATCTCAAGAATCCCAAGAAAAAATAGAAAAGATTTTAAAAAAAATAAGTCAATCAGGATACCAAAGTCTTTCCCAAGATGAAAAAGAGTTTTTATTCAATAAAGAAGATTAGCATACGATTCATAGTGTAGTGTCATGACCAAAAAAATATTCTTTTCTATGGTTTTGGTTGTTAATATCATGACGCTCACCTTTCAATTGGCTTCCATGGGGAAATGGTTTCATTTCGAAATGTTATGGTTTTTGCCTTTGTTTTGCCCTTTGATTAGCATCATCAATTTGCTCTTCCTATTATTTTGGATCTTTCGAGCCAAATGGCCTTTTTTGCTTTTTTTATTTGTATTTTTTGTCACATTAGATGAATGGGGACTTTTATTACAATTGCCTGAGGGGGAGCAAAACAAGCAACAAGGGTTCAAAGTATTGAGTTATAATGTGCGTTTATTTAATCAATTTAATTGGATTAATGATGGGCAGATTCCTGAAAAAATCCAAGCGGAAATAAACAGTTTAGATCCTGATGTCGTTTGTCTTCAAGAATATGCTCAAGAGTTGGCTCCAGAATTTTCCGACTATCCCTACCAATATTTTGAGTCAACGGTTTCTAATGGAAATCTTGGAAATATTATTCTCTCTAAAACTCCTATTTTGGAATCAGGAAAAGTCGAATTTAAAAATTCAAATAGTGGTGGTATTTATGCGGATTTAGAAATCGAAAAGCGGAGATTTCGATTTTTTAGCATTCATTTTGAATCTCTTTCAACAAATTTCAAAGAAACATTAGTCGATTGGCAGTATAATGTTAATGAGTTTCAGGAACTAAAAAAAGTATTAGAAGTCCAAAACAAGCAAGTACAATTAATTGATTCTGTTGCACAAAGCACACAATTGCCAGTGGTTATTTGTATGGATTTGAATAATAATGCTTTTTCGAATTCTTATCAGCAATTGGTTTCTAACAGAAAAGATGCTTTTGTTCAAGCGGGAACTGGTATTGGAACAACCTACAGCGGTTTGTTATTTCCACTTAGAATTGATTTTATTATTGTTAGTCAAAGTATTGATGTTTTAGATTTTAAAACTTCCAAAGCGAAACTTTCGGATCATCGTCCTATCATGGCTATACTAGCCAATTAGTTCTCTTATTTTTTCCATGTATCGGGAATCAAATTTTTAAGAGCTCGCCATTTTCTTCTCTATAATCGAATCTAAAATTTTCATTTATTTCACTTAGAGTTACTCCTTTTGTACGAGATTATTGATCTTCTAAATACATCAGTATGGATTGCAATTTTTAAAAGTAGGACGGTATTTGTCAAGTAGTTTGGACTGTTCAGAAAAATCGCTACAATCCGTAACTTTATCGACAACCCAACGACTGATATCTTGGTTGAATGAACTTGTATTCATAAACATCCCAGGCATCTCGATTACATTATCGACTTTCCAATTTCCTACATCATGGTTAAATGAGGTAGCGAACCAAAACATCCCACCCATATCCGTCACATTATCGACTTTCCAATTTCCTATATTTTGGTTAAATGAAAAGGCTCTCGAAAACATCCAACTCATATCGGTTACATTAAGCACATCCCAACCACTAATGTCTTGATTGAATGAACTAACCCCATTAAACATCCGATGCATGTTGTTTACACTACTGACATCCCAATCACCAATAGGTTGGTTAAAATTAGAGTAAGCAAACATACTCTGCATCGTCGTCACCTGACTCACATCCCAATGGATGATGCTTTCAGCAACATTTTTGTTTTTAAATAGGTCTTTCATGTTGGTGACAAGCGTGGTGCATTTGGGTGTTTGATCGCCTTGTCCAATGAGTTTTTGGAGCAGATCATTATCCACAATGAGATAGGTGATCCCATCCAATTCATCAGTTTCACCGATGAATTTGGTTCCATCATACTTGGGATTAATGATGACTG
>JAPORT010000139.1 GCA_026710085.1 Flavobacteriaceae bacterium
TAATGCTCACAACCATCGATGGAGAACGATAAAAGCATCGAAATCAATGACTTGATTAGCAAAAAAGTAAAAAGAGACTTCCTTGGATTAGGGAAGTTCAAAACTGACGTATTCAAAAGAATATCTCCCCCAATCTAACTCGAGTTAGAGGCGGAAACTAATGATGGCATGTTGGTCATCGAATCACGTAATTCCCCACCAATATCCTCAATGAGCGTATACCTAATCTTTTCATTGACATCAATGAGGGTTTTGTTATCAACTTGATTACTGTCTCTTGAATACACATCACCAATGACGTCTTTATCTTGAGTCTTCATAAAATCTTCCAACAGAGGTTTGGCAGCATGGTCGAACAAGTAGCAACCATATTCAGCTGTATCGGATATGACACGATTCATTTCATACAGTTTTTTTCTTGAAATCAAATTAGCAATCAAAGGGGTTTCGTGCAATGATTCATAATAAGCAGATTCTTCTTTGACACCCGAAGTAACCATGGTATCAAAAGCCAATTCGACACCTGCTTTAATGAATGCCACCATCAATACTCCTCGATCAAAATATTCTTGCTCTCCAATGCTTTGATCGGTATTCGCTGTTTTTTCAAAATGAGTTTCAGCCGTTGCTGCCCGCCATTGAAGGAGTTTTTTGTCATGATCCAACCAGTCTTTCATCATGTTGCTAGAAAATGCCCCAGACATGATATCATCCATATGGTGCTGAAACAACGGCGTTAAAATTTCTTTTAATTCATCGGCAAGTTGATATGCCTTAATTTTTGCAGGGTTGGAAAGTCGGTCCATCATATTGGTAATCCCTCCATGTTTCAGTGCTTCGGTAATGGTTTCCCATCCATGTTGAACCAGCTTTGCTGCAAATGAAGCATCAATACCTTTTTCAATCATTTTATCAAAGCACAAAATAGAGCCAGTTTGGAGCACACCACAGAGAATGGTTTGCTCCCCCATTAAATCTGACTTCACTTCAGCAATAAATGAAGATTCTAAAACACCAGCTCGATGACCACCAGTAGCATAAGCATAGGCTTTGGCTTGTTCAAAACCACGACCGTTGGGATCGTTTTCACCATGAACTGCAATTAAAGTTGGGACACCAAAACCTTTAAGGTACTCTTCTCGAACTTCAGTTCCAGGACATTTGGGAGCGACCATAATCACTGTAATATCCTTACGGATTTCTAATCCTTCTTCGACAATATTAAACCCATGAGAATACGACAATGTCGTTCCTTTTTTCATCAATGGCATCAACGATTGAACTACAGGAGAGTGCTGTTTGTCTGGAGTTAAATTACAAACCAGATCAGCTTTTGGAATCATCTCTTGAAAGGTTCCCACTTCAAATTGATGTTCTGTAGCGTTAATAAATGAAGTTCTTCTATTTTTGATTGCTGAATCTCTGAGTGCGAATGCCACATTCAATCCCGAGTCACGCATGTTGAGGCCTTGATTGAGGCCTTGGGCTCCACAACCAACAATGATAATTTGCTTTTCTTTTAAAGCCGAAATTCCCTCACTGAATTCTTCGATATCCATCAATCGGCACTTTCCAAGTTGGGTAAGTTGCTCACGTAGGGTTAGTTGATTGAAATAATTACTCATAATCTGTATTTGTTTGATCAATATGGTTTTGTTTAAATTTTTCTAATATATCCGTAATGGGAAGTTTTGATTTGGTAACTGAAATCCTTCCAGAACGAACAAATTGTAACAGTTCGAATTTTTCTAATTCTCTTCGGAGTTTTTCTGTTTCATGTCGAAATCCTGTTTTTTCTAATACAAAATACTCTCTTGAAACCGTCACGATTCGGGCATGAGAGTTTTTAATAATGTTTTGTACTTGTCTCTTTTCAAATAAGATATCGGAGGGGAGTTTGTATAGCGCAGATTCTTGAAAAATGGTTTCGCTATCTGTATGATAAAATACTTTAATCACGTCAACTTGCTTTTCAATCTGACCTTTTATTTTTTCAATGCGATTCGGTTCAATTTTAATGACAATAACAAAACGAAAAATATTAGGAATCTCCGATTCAGAAGTAGAAAAACTGTCAATATTAATGTGCCTCTTTAAAAATATTGCAGAGATTCGATTCAATAATCCCACATTATTTTCCGTATAAACAGAAACCGTATATGTTTTTTTTGACATCGTCTATTCCAAACGTACTGAAGAAACACAAGCCCCGGAGGGTACCATCGGAAAAACATTTTCTTCTTGTTGAACAATAACTTCCAATAAAAAAGGACCCTCATGACCTAACATTCCAGAAATACACTCATCTAATTCTTCACGCTTATCAACTTGTTTGCTCTTGATATGGTAACCTTTAGCAATGGTCACAAAATCTGGATTGATCAATTCTGTTGATGCATACCTCTTATCAAAGAATAGTTGCTGCCATTGACGCACCATGCCTAGAAAATTATTGTTTAAAATCACGATTTTAACACCGATGTCGGTTTGGAAAATAGTTCCCAATTCTTGAATGGTCATTTGAAATCCACCATCACCAATGATGGCGATTACTTGACGTTCAGGAGCTCCCATCTTGGCACCCATGGCAGCAGGTAAAGCAAACCCCATGGTACCTAAGCCACCTGATGTGACATTACTTTTAGATTGAGTAAACTTAGCATAGCGACACGCTACCATTTGGTGTTGACCTACATCAGTGACAATGATGGCATCCCCTTTAGAATGTTGGTTAATCTTTTCAATCGTTTCAGCCATAGTTAACAAGCCTGACTTGGGGTTAATTTCCTTTTTGATAACCTTATGATATTCAATTTGATAAAGATCCTTAAATTTTTGAATCCACTGAGGATACGTCTTTGATTTGATCCCCTTGGTCATGAGTCCCAAACTGTCTTTACAGTCTCCCAATAAAACCAAGTCAACGAGAACATTTTTATTCACTTCCGATTCATCGAGCTCTAAATGAATAATCTTGGCTTGTTTGGCATAGGTATTTAAATCTCCCGTCACACGATCATCAAACCGCATTCCCACGGCAATTAATAAATCGCACTCATTGGTTAATAAATTTGCAGCATAATTACCATGCATTCCTGCCATACCCATATTCAAAGGGTGATCTGTAGGTAAGGCTGATAGTCCTAAAATAGTCCAAATAGCTGGAATCCCCGATTTTTCAATAAATTCTTTTAATTCTGTTTCTGCATCTCCTAAAATCACACCTTGACCCCAGATGACCATTGGTTTTTCTGCTTGATCAATCAATTCAACTGCTTTTTTAATTTTTTTAGAATCCACCTTGATTTCTGGTTCATAACTTCGAACACCTGTACACTTCTGATAATCGAAATCCATAAAATCAAATTGAGCGTTTTTTGTAATATCAATTAAAACAGGGCCTGGTCTTCCTGACCTTGCGATATAAAATGCTTTGGCAAATACTTCAGGAATTTCATTAGCGTTGGTGATTTGATAATTCCACTTAGTAATCGGAGTGGAGATTCCAATAACATCCGTCTCTTGAAAGGCATCCGAACCTAGCAAATGAGCCCCAACTTGTCCAGTGATGCAAACAATTGGCGTTGAATCAATCATAGCATCTGCAATACATGTAATGAGGTTGGTGGCACCTGGCCCGGATGTCGCAATGGCAACTCCTACTTTTCCTGAAACTCTAGCATATCCTTGAGCCGCATGAGCAGCTCCCTGTTCATGCCTAGTGAGTACATGATGTAACTGATCTTGAAATTTATATAACTCATCATATACTGGCATGATGGCCCCTCCTGGATAACCATAGATAACATTGACTCCTTCTGAAAGCAAACAACGAACAACAGCTTCAGCTCCAGAAATATGTAATAATTTGTCAGAAGTAACAGAGAATGTTTTGATACCTTCCATCTTTATGAATCAGTGATGCAACCTTGAGAAGCGTCAGTTACTGTTTTTATGTATTTATGTAAAACTCCTGAATTAAATTTGTACGGTGGAGGACGCCACGATTGTCTCCTTTTTTCTAAGTCTAGTTCCGATAAGGCAACAGTTAAGGTGTCTTTTTGAGCGTCAATGGTAATTAAATCGCCAGTATTAATCAGTGCAATCGGGCCCCCTTCTTGCGCTTCAGGAACAATATGTCCGACGACAAATCCATGAGTGCCTCCTGAAAACCGACCATCCGTAATCAAAGCCACGGAATCTCCCAAACCAGCTCCCATGATGGCAGCAGTTGGTTTGAGCATTTCAGGCATTCCAGGACCCCCTTTGGGACCTTCATAACGGATCACGACAACTTCACCTGGTCGTACTTCCCCCTCTGAGATTCCTTTGTTTGCCTGAAACTCACTGTCATATACTCTAGCTCTCCCTTCGAATCTTAAACCTTCTTTTCCTGTAATCTTTGCTACAGAACCATTAGGAGCTAAATTCCCTTTTAATATTCTTAGATGCCCCGTTTTTTTAATTGGATTGTCTAGTGGATGGATGATTTTTTGATTTTCTTTTAGGCTTGGAACCAATTCTAGATTTTCTGAAATCGTTTGTCCAGTGACCGTCATGCAGTCTCCATGCAATAAACCATTTTCTAGCATATACTTCATGACAGAGGGCACCCCTCCAACTTTGTGTAAATCTTCCATCATGTATTGACCACTAGGTTTCAGATCAGCAAGAAAAGGTGTTTGATTACTGATTTCTTGTATATCATCAATAGATAAGGAGACATGAGCGGCTTTTGCAATGGCTAAAAAATGTAAGACGGCATTGGTCGAACCACCTAAGACGCTGATGATTCGCAAGGCATTTTCCAATGATTTTTCGGTAATGATATCTCTAGGTTTTAAGTCCTTTTCAACTAATACATTAATGTAATGACCAATGTGATGACACTCTTGTTTTTTTTCTTTACTAATTGCAGGATTAGACGACGTGTAGGGTAACGAAAGGCCAGCAGCTTCGATGGCTGAAGCCATCGTATTGGCTGTATACATACCACCACATGCACCGGCCCCTGGACAAGCATTCAGTATCACTTGCTGGTAATCCTCTTGATTGATTGTTCCTGCAACTTTTTGTCCCCAAGCTTCAAAAGCTGAAATAATATTGAGTTCTTGATTTTTATATTTACCTGGAGCAATGGTACCACCATAAACTAATATTGAAGGTCGATTCAGACGAAGCATAGCCATCATAGCCCCAGGCATGTTTTTATCGCATCCCACAACCGTAATCAAACCATCATAACCCATGGCTTGAACTACCGTTTCAATGGAATCAGCGATAACATCTCTAGAGGGTAATGAAAAACGCATTCCTGGAGTTCCCATCGATATACCATCAGAAACCCCAATGGTGTTATAAATCAACCCAACCAAATCATGATTAGAAACACTTTGTTTGATTTCTTTTGCCAACTCATTGAGATGCATGTTGCAAGGATTGCCCTCATAACCTGTTGAGGCAATTCCAATAAAAGGTTTTTGCAAATCCGTAGGGGTTAACCCAATGGCATGCAACATGGACTGAGCCCCCGGTTGAGAAGGGTCTTGGCTTATCGCATAAGAGTATTTCTTACGTTTTGTTTTCACGATCATACGAAATTAGTGAGTACCATTAGATTGATTGGGTTCAAAATAAAATATCACCAACACTCAATACAATTGACAAAAATTTAAGACACTGATATTCAATTGTTTTAATATATCATCTCGGTATATCCAATAATGGACCCATCCTTTTAAATCCATAGGTTCCGCTAGGAATGATGACACTAAATTATTTGAAGTCAAACGAATAGAAGAACAACAAAAATCATATCATAAGTCAATCTCCGAAGAGACATTATGATTTAATTTTCAAGTTTTGTAGACCAATTTTCAATTGACTTTTCATTGAGTCTCACATAATCTGTATTGCCAGCTGCCTCCGCAAATTTTAAAGAACTTTGAGCTGCGTCAATAGCTTCTCGGTATCTTCCTAAATTGGCCAAGATAAGTGCTCTTGGTCTATGGTACCAATATCTTTCAGCATTTTCTTGAATGGCACGATCAATCCAAGCAAGCGCTTTTTCTGCATCCAATCCTTCTTGTTGGTAATACGAAGCCGCTTGATAATAATCATGACCAGTAGGAGATTCATTCATGGCTTGTTCAATTGAAGAGATGGCTTTTTCCGTTGTGGGAACTTCTATTGAAACAGAAGCAACAATATCATCCCAAGCGAGAAACAATGAACCACCATTGTTGTGTAATTCATCGACGCCAATTAAAAAGGTTTCTAAACTTGGCTCTAAATCAACTAATGGAGCATCAACTTCAGCAACAACCAAATCATCATTCCATGAGTTGGGTAAGCCCCAATTGTCTGTTTTGTTGTACAAAATGACTTTCCATTTTTCCTTTCTAGGCTTGGTATAAATGGCATAGGAACCTTTTGGAACCTCAATTCCACCAAAAACAACATCATCACTGAATGAAATCGTTGTGTTTTGATTGGCTCCTGTTCTCCACAGTTTATCATAAGGGACTAAATCGCCGTAAATAACTCTACCACGAATTGAGGGTCGAGAATAATTGACAGTCACTTCTGTAAGACCGATTATCTGTTTGAAAGTTGAACTAGGGCTAGGTTGAGGAACTTGCAATTGTCCCGAAGTAAAATCGATAGCTACAACCATTAAAAAAGAAAAAAATAAATATTTCATGTTCTATATTTAAAACATCAAAATTATTGCATTTACAACATAAAAATCATTGGTTCAATCCATGAATCATGGTCAAAAATTTCATGATTTTCAATTGCTACAAACTTTCGAGATCTCCAATTTTAAGACTTCTAACTGAGTTACATTGGGGTTCGTCAAGTTCACTAAAAATGGGGAACCTATCAACACGTCGAAAACATACTTTAAAGTTCAAAGATAATCTAGCATCGATGCGATTCGAGAACATCGGACTTGAACATGGCTATTCATTATCCATTTTCTCCTATCGTGATTTCTATATGAAAGCGTATGGGGTTATGGCATACAAAAGTTATTTGAGAACAAAGCAACCAAATCGAACGTAGATACAACAGAACCGTCGACAGAAAACTTTGATGCTTTCATTGGACAGGTGAGGGATTGTCAATTAGAATTCGATTGCATCGAAGTGGATTCAAAGCGCGGATGAATTATCCAAACCCAGTGTCATTGATGGAACGCGTCTCGTCAGCTTCTGTATGATCAGCCGATGAGTGAAAGTTTTTACAATTATAGCAATGAATCAACCTGATGATGAAACACGCATGACGGTATCCTACAATAGGAGTTCAATCAATAGTTTCAATGCTTGACATCGTGGCGATCAAGTGAATGAAAAATAAGTCCAAGGCTTCTTTTTGATTGATAGACATCAAGTGGTTTCTACCTAAAAGCATTGAAGTCAACTCAGTTTGGCCATTACTTACAGCCATATGAGTCAAAATTTGTTGCTTGAACCAACGATAAACCAAACCATTGCAAGCTCAGCACATCATCCCCAAAGCGAAGAACTATGTCAAGTCGAAAAGGAGTTAATCTACTCGTTGGATTCGAGCGCCGATGGCTGAAAGTCTTTGATCGATGTTTTGGTATCCACGGTCAATTTGTTCGATGTTGTGTATGATGCTTTTTCCACGGGCAGACAAAGCAGCAATAAGCAAAGAAATACCTGCCCGAATATCTGGTGAACTCATCGTTGTGGCTTTTAATTGTGTTTTGAAATTGTGTCCTATAACAGTAGCTCTATGGGGATCACACAAGATTATTTTGGCGCCCATATCAATCAATTTATCCACAAAAAATAACCGCGATTCAAACATTTTTTGATGGATTAACAAACTTCCATTAGCTTGTGTCGCCACAACCAATACAACACTCAATAAATCAGGAGTAAACCCTGGCCACGGAGCATCCGATATTGTAAGAATCGAATCATCTAAATAATTATGAATGGTATACCCATGTTGGTGTGCGGGTATCTGAATATCGTCTCGTATTTTGTTTATGGTTAATCCTAATTTACGAAATACATGAGGAACGACTCCTAAATGTTCCCATCCAACATTTTTTATCGTCAATTCACTTTTGGTCATTGCAGCTAAACCTATCCAACTCCCTATTTCTATAAAGTCTGGTAATATTTTATGGGTCGTCCCTTTTAATTGATTTTGACCTTCGATAATCAGCAGATTTGAACCAATGCCTGAAATCTGAGCCCCCATAGCATTGAGCATCCTACAAAGTTGCTGTAAATAAGGTTCGCATGCAGCATTGTAAATGCTAGTCTTTCCTTTGGTCATGCAAGCCGTCATGACAATATTGGCAGTTCCTGTTATTGAGGCTTCCTCCAAAATCATGGAAGCTCCTTGCAATTGTTTACCTTCAACAAAAAGAGAGTCAAGTGTGGCATCGTGCTTCAAAGTAGCTCCCAATTTTAAAAATCCATTGATATGGGTGTCAATTCTTCTTCGCCCAATTTTATCACCACCTATTTGCGGAAGTATCGCTCTACCCAATCTTCCTAATAGTGGGCCTATCAGAAGAATCGAGCCTCTGAGACGACCACAATCTTGATTAAATCTTTTTGAAAAAATATAGTCCTTATGAATTTTTTCTGTTTTGAAACAATATGTGTTTTCTTCTTTTTTTGTGACAGTTACCCCTATTTTCTTTAATATATCAATCAAACGAAGCGTGTCTAAAATTTCTGGGATATTTTCTATGGTAACTTCTTGATCTGTAAGCAACACGGCAGTAAGCACTTGCAAGGCTTCATTTTTTGCTCCTTGAGGTTCAATGACTCCTGAAAGTTGATGGCCTCCTTCAATATGAAAACTACCCATTGCTTAGGAATGTCTTTTGAATTTAATTTTCTTTTTTCTTCTTTTAGTGATTTGAGTTTGTTTGCTTCGTTGATCTTTGCCCCTAGCTTTTAATAAAATTTCAGTCGAACTCAATTGGCTATATTTTTGATCTAAACTCAATTCGCCTTGACTTAATTCTTTGAGGTGCTCCAAAATCACATGATCCTCAACAGAGTCTCTATTCCATATAAGATAATTTTTCTTCATATGATTGGCAATGGAATAAACTAAAAAGTCTTTTAATTCACTATCATCCCATGTTTTTGCAATTTCAATCATGCGTTTGACATTGTTGCCATAGTATCGGTATTTGTGTGTTTTGGTTGGATACGGTAACTTTTGCATTTCAGAATTCAATGTTTCCCTAGGTTCTAGATTTGGGAAAGGAGGTTTTAATTGAAAATCAGACATGATAATCAAATGATGCCAAAGTTTGTGGTGGAATTGTTTGATATCACGCAAATGTGGATTTAAATTTCCCATCACTTGTATGATTCCATGGCTTTTATGCATCCTTACTTCTGGGTCTTTGATTGCAACAATTTGATCAATCATCTTTTGTATGTGACGACCATATTCTGAAATAGTTAAACTTTTTCTTTGTGTATTGTATTGTGGCTTTTCGATATCGAGTGTAATATTTTCCATAACGTTGATTTTTAGAAATTATTTATTAATGAATTTGAGTTGGATTTAAAGAACGACAACTCCTTCCAATTTATGAATTTCTTTATAAATACTTGTGACCTGCTTCGGTGTCTTCATAAATGCCTTAATTGAAATGGATGTATATCGATTGCGTTTTGATTGCTTCTGGGATACTGTATGTTGAAAATCTTTGAATCTAGATTTTATTTTTTTTATGTTTGGAGAATCTGCTGAGACAATAAATTTAAATACATATTGTCCAGGCCAAGACTGACTTTGTTTTAAAAGTGATTCCAAATGACTCGAAAAATTTGGTGATTCTTGTGGGTGATCCATTGATGGCAAAAGTAAATTGATTCATCCTTATCGTTTCCTCCATAATGCAAAACAATCCTATACTAAGATTTTAGTCTGTAATCCATGGTGTGCGAAATCAAAGACATCATAATCTCCAAGTCGAATGCTTTACGCATTCTTCTTGACCATTCACCAATTTAATAGTTGTCAATTCAAGCTGTTTAGCGAACCTTTTTATGTCAGAAAGTGGTTTGACCCTATGGCCATTTCAATTGTTTTGGTTTTCAAAACCACAAACCATTGTATGAGGTACTTTTTGAAAAGATTCTATAAATTTATTTTTTGCATCTTCGTTTGCATCAGGCTTTGTAGCCAATTATTTTCATTGCCACGTCCCAAGCACTCATGCAAAATATGGCTTCACTGATTATGAATCGCTTCCTTCATCTTTTTTCTTTAACCATTCAATCTATAACTTTTTGGGATCAAACTGATTCTTTTGAGTCCACTACTTATTGAATCAAAACTTGACGTTTTATTTCCAAGAAATGAACCTCAAGACTTTGGAAAATCACGCAAGGTTTTATCACGAATGTCTTGAGTCATTTGAGGTTCTAATTTTGAAAGATAGGGTAACGATGTTAAGGTACTCGCACGATTGATAATTTCTTGACGAGAACAAGCTTTGAATCCCCATAAATCAACCCCAACATTAATACTATTTGAAGAGCCCGCCCAGTTTTCATGTACATGACCAAAAAGTTGAATAACCCCTCGGCCAATGCCTTCCCATGTTAACATAGGATAATGATTTAAAAAAAATCGACTGACGCCATCCCCTACTTTGCATACATCCCGAATGCTTTCCCAATTCAAACGAAAAACAGGATTATAGTCGTGATTTCCAATAATGAGGTGTTTTTTTCCTGGAATTTGATTAAATATTTCACTTAATCTTTCAGCATTTCCGAAACCAAAATCTCCGACAATCCAAAGATGATCATGATCTTTAATTTGTGCCTGAAAATTGACAATCATGGTTTGATTCATCTCTTCAACATCACTAAAGGGGCGATTGCAGTACTTGATGATGTTTTTATGGTTAAAATGAGTGTCGGCCGTATAAAAATGCATTGAACTCTAAATGATTACCCAATTTATTCAAAACTTATGTTTCGATACCCTACTCAGAACATTAAAAGATTAAAAATGAAGTGACATACAAGTTCCTTCATTCAAATACCACACAAAATCCTTAATCAATTTGTATTTTTAAGCCATGTTCCAATCGCTAGCGTATCATCCACTAACTTTTACAACCATTTCGTTTAGCGAGTCCTGACATCAGGAGTCCACATGAGACTCATGTGAAGGTCAAAGACGCCCCACTCATCGTAAAAGACGGTGAAAGTATCCAATGACCTCACTTCATCATCAAGGAAAGAAACCCTGATATGCCATTGGGATTGCTGCCCTACAGGTGTTAAACCGTCGACGGTTCGAAAACGTTCGATGCCTAATAATCGCATCGGAGTATCTTCTGTGATGTATCTGGCTGCCGTCATGACCTTGGGGCCATCGATGATGACTTGAGACATCTTTTTGAAAAAGATGACTGGATCGTAGGTGGTTCCTTGCTGGTAGTATCTCTTGGCCGTGAATGCACTGGCTCCAAACCGTTCAAAAGAACCCGATACGTGATAGGTGTCCTCACATTCTATGTATTTGATCCACCGGGTGGGAACCTCATATCCCGAACTGCGATAGCGGGCGTGGCATTCCGTATTGTCATGTTGATAGTCCACCGTTTCATCCGCTGTTTGGTTTTTGCAATGAATCAATAAGAACAAGAGAACATAAAGGAAGATCGAATGATACGATGTCATATTTTTTTACAACAAAAATAGGCCGGTTCCACCATCTCGTACCACATCATTTCCGAATGGCTTCGTTCTCTTTTCAGGATGATTCATAGCCAAACCAATAAGGATCGTTAAAAGCATTTTCATGGACGGTTCCTAAACGAGACAATAAGGTCATGTCGAAATCGTTGTTGATATTTGGCGATGATTTCAGAAGTGGACATATTCCAAATTTAGTTAAACGTTTCTTCCGTTTCTTTTTTTTCAACAGCATACTTTTGATTCACTTGTTTGGCTTCTTTCAAAGAATATTTACGATAAACTGAGAAAAGGTTGACCCTAAATATTCACACCTTATTGCGAGAAACAAAAAATCATACTCAGAAAACATGCTAGAATAAACTCGAATGGATGCAAGAAGGTTTACGTGAAATCATTAGAGAAATAAAAACTTCAATACAGTAATTCTTTAATAGCGTCCCTAATCTTGGATGAGAATTGTCAGACTCCTTATTCACAATGTACATATCAAAACACGACCGAAGTCATTTTTTTTATTTCCTATTGCCTTAAGTCTTCTTAGCTTGTATAGGGCCACGTTCTCTAACGATACCTGCTATAATATGCAGAAACCATACATCAAGTCAATTGTCTTGCAGGCATCGATTGCCATTAAAACCTCCTACCCTCCCTTTTTAGGAAAGAGGATTTTCATCTAATTTAGAAATTGAAACTATCTTAATTATTTGATACATGGTTTTGAAGATTAATTTTGTCATGTGAAAGAGCGTATACTGTTTTATGGCACTCCAGATTTTGCGGTTGAGTGTCTTGACTTCTTAATAAAATCCAAACTAAACATCATTGGGGTTGTCACATCTACTGATAAAAAATCAGGTAGGGGGCAAAGATTGAACTATTCTCCAGTCAAAAATTATGCCCTCAAAAACAATATTCCAATCTTCCAGCCAACAAATCTAAACTCATTAGAATTTCAAACTTGTCTCGAAAAATCAAACCCGAATCTTCAAATTGTTGTCGCTTTTCGAATGTTACCAAAATCTGTATGGGCTTTTCCAGACAGAGGAACCATCAATCTTCATAGTTCTCTACTGCCGCATTATCGTGGTGCAGCACCGATAAACTGGACGTTAATCAATGGTGAAAAAACCACTGGAGTCAGCACCTTCATCATCGATGAAAAAATAGATACTGGCAACATTTTGATGCAAAAAGAAATCAATATATCAATAAAAGAAACTTTCGAATCTCTATACCACAAAATTCTTCAAGAAGGAAAAGTTATCTTGTTACAAACCATCAAAAAACACATGGCAAATCTGTTACATCCGATCGCTCAAATAACAACAGGAAAAGAAAAAAGAGCCCCAAAATTAACCCCTCTGAACACTAAAATTGATTGGTCAACTTCACTTAAAAATATTGAATGTTTGATCCGTGGTCTCTATCCAATCCCAGGCGCATGGACCTACTTTGAAAATGGAAATCAAAAAAACCAAAGAATGAAAATTCTGAAAGCCGATATAAAATGGTTTGAAATAAATCATCCGCCCAACATGATGCTAGTGGAAAATCATCGATTATATATCGCTCACAAAGAAGGCTATTTGGAGTGTCAAGAAGTTCAAATACAAAACAAAAAAGTGATGGATATCAGGTCTTTGCTCAATGGTTATCAATTTTTAGAAAAAAGTAAAGTCATCTAACTTTCTGCTCATAAACATTTAATATTGGAGTTTTGTATATTTGGCCACACTAATTTAAATCATTTTTTATATGAAAAAGTCTGAATTGTTAGATGCTGTTTCTGGAGATGCCGGCATCTCGAAATCACAAGCAAATGCAGCTGTAGACTCTGTTTTTAAAAATATAGCTGACGCTATTTCAAAAGGACAAAGAGTCTCCATCTTAGGATTTGGTTCGTTTTCTCAGAGTCATAGACCCGCTAGAAAAGGTAGAAATCCACGAACTGGTCAAGAAATTGATATACCAGCTCAAAATGTGGCTAAATTCTCCTCTTCTGCAAGTCTCAAAAAAACATTAAACTAAAATAATTTAACGCCAAAAAATGCATTTTTTGGCGTTATTTTTTTTTACCGTTGTCTGAAAATATAGGCAAAGGCCAGTTATTGGTGTCCACTCCCCTTGTATTCGGCGATGGAAGTTTTTCTCAATCGGTCATAATTTTGGTGGAATCTAGTGGTAATGGTTTGGTTGGTTTGGTTCTAAATCACAAACTAAACAAAACCTTGGACGATTTTGCTGATAAGTATTCTTTCAAACAAGATCTCTATCGAGGAGGTCCTGTTGAGATGGAAAACCTTTATTTCATCCATCGATTAGGTGGGATGGTGCCAAATAGCATTCACATCAGTAATGGATTGTATTGGTCTGGAGATTTTAAAATTGTGATGGAGTTAATAGAAAACAAACGCATTCAATCCAATGATGTTCGATTTTTTTTAGGTTATGCTGGATGGAGTTTCCATCAATTGAAACAAGAGATTCATCACGAATCTTGGGAACTAGTAACCAACTCTTATGGTCGTGATTTATTATCGGTCCCTCCCCAAACCCTTTGGAAAAATGAAATGTCAAAACTAGGAGGTCGCTATGCTTTATGGGCAAATGCTCCTATTGATCCCCAACTAAATTAGCCCTCTATCAATACAGTATTGATTGAAAAGATTTTCAGTGACAGATGTTTTGTAATAACTTCCTCTATAAGATGTCACACAGGTAACCCCCTTTTGAATTGATAAAACCATCAATTCATCAGATTGTTTTAATTGATGTGAAGTTACCGACTCACAAACAAACTTTATTTCGGTGGATTTTTCAATAAAATCGATAAAGTCTAATCGGATCGCTAAATTCTGACACCCAGATTCTAGGGATGGGGTGCAAATCTTATTGTTTTTTTGGTTATAAAGAAAAAGACTCCCATCAATTGATTCAACTAAATCTCTTGATTCATTAATCAATAAGACACTATCCAATTTATTTTCTTTAGCATAAGATCTTGCAACATTAAATACTAACTGATTGATTGAGGTCTGATTAGATAATCGATTGGAAATAATCCTGATTTCATCGAAAACATCTGTTTGGTGACTCGTTGTAGAAATTTGATTCTTTAAAGAGTCCGTTCTTTTTGATTCCATAAAAAACTCGATTTTTTTTGGATTTTTCTTTGCATCAGGTTGGACCAATAGATAGATATCCACCAAGACATTTTTTGAATCACATCTTAAATCTCTAGTTTTGAGAACTTCAGTTTTTAAATAATGTAAGGAATATTTTTCTGGAATTTCAACTCGATTCAATCGCAAAAAGGCCATTAGATTAAAATAATGATGATCCCAAAAAAATATGTTTCTCTCTTTGATTCGAACCGATTCAGTGTACACCAAACCGTTCAACAAACCTCGAACTAAAGAACCTTCTAATGGAGTGTGTTCAGACGTTAACTGTCCGTTGTGATTCCACATGAATTCCAAACAAAATTATGTTGAACCCAATACAGATTTAAGATTTTGGATGAGGCTATTCCATAGTAACTCTGATTCTTCAATATCATCTTGATCAACAAAATCAGTGACAACTAGTAAAACATCTTTAGTTACTGCATCCACATCGATTCTGAATTCAAAGTAATAATTTTCATAGTTTTCTTCTTCAGTCAGCCATTGATATCGAATAAACTGATTGGTTTTTCTTTTTAATTCAACAGCATGTTCTTCGGTATCGTCCCAAATAAAAGTATATTTTTCACCTCGAAAACGTACATTATCAGCAAACCACTCGGATAAGCCAAATGGAGTTGAAACATATCGAAATATCAAACTAGGTGAAGCATAGATATCATACTCTAATTCTATTTTTGTTTTTTCACTCATAAAGCAGTGATTTTTTCGAGGCAATATAAATAAAGAATCGGGATTATAGCATTCCTCAAGTCATTAAAGATTTATTTTTTTATGTAACATTAAATTACAGATTTTATTGACTTTATCTTTCGGGTAGCTTCATTATAATAGTTCCTTCCTACAGAAAATCATCCAATCTCAATTATGATGCCATTCCATATTTAATTAAACTTAATTTTGTCACTTTGTTGGCGAGGTAGCTCAGGTGGTTAGAGCGTCGGATTCATAACCCGGAGGTCGGGAGTTCAAGTCTCCCTCTCGCTACCATACTTTAAAGGATAAACTCTAGAGCAAAGCTAGTTGCTCTTTAATTTTTAAAATCTCTTTTAAATCCGATTCTCCTAAATGTGCCTCGAATAAATTTGGTGTTGCACAACTTCCATTTTTGTTGACGATTTTTTTAAAAGCAGAAAAATGAATTGAGGAAAATCCAGCATTTTTAAATTGGATACAATTCGAGCTATTAATCCCACTACCGGGCATTATTTCAATCCGACCTCGGCTGATTTGATTCATTTTTTTTAAATAGGCTAACCCTTCTAGAGCATTCGGTTGTTGACCGGAACTCAAAACTCGATTGACTCCCAATTCAATGAGTTTTTCTAAAATTTTCATCGGATATTTGGCCACATCGATCGCTCGATGAAAGGTAATTTCCATACCCTTTGAAAGTTTAATTATATTTTTGATGGCATTTTCATTCATGGTCAAGTCTTTATGGAGTACCCCAACAACAATTCCTTGACAACCTAAATCATGCATGATCTCGATATCGCGATAAATAATTTTAAGTTCCTTCTCTGTATAACAAAAATCTCCTTCTCTAGGCCTAATTAGAGCATGAACTTCAATGCTTTCCTCTAGTGCTGTTTTGGTAAAGCCATAAGAAGGCGTTATTCCTCCAACGCTCAATTGACTACACAACTCGATGCGATCTATTTTCGCTTTGTGTGCGTTTCTGACTGAGGAAATATTACTACAACAAACTTCAAGTATCATCTGCAAATACTAAACTTAAGAGTTGAATCATTCACCAATAACAACTAAAATATTATTTTACAACTCAAAATTCATGTTTGAATGCTTTTTCTCTTTGTTTGAATGACTGCTCAATGTTTTTTATTTTAGTGCGCTAAATTATGGATCGAAGGCATTTCGTTACTAGCACAACATTGGGAGGAGGCTCGTTATTGGTTCATCCTCATCTATTGGCCAATGTCTCTCCGACCACGAAGCAAGTTCCATCCATTGAAAATGGATTTCCATTGGCTATCAGTACATGGAATAATATTGAGGCATCCCAAGTTGCCGGTGAAAATCTAGAAAAAAATATCGATGCCCTAACTGCAGCAGTTCAAGGTGTGGCGGTTGAAGAAGCAGATAAAACAAATCGAACCGTTGGTTATGGTGGTGCTCCAGATCGATCTGGAAAAGTCACTTTAGATGCTTGTGTGATGAATGCCAGAGGGAACTGTGGTTCTGTTATGGCGGTTGAAAATATCGTTCATGTTGCAGCACTAGCAAAAGATGTAATGGAAAAAACGCCCCATGTTATCTTATCAGGAAATGGTGCTCGAAAATTCGCGATTCAACAAGGATACAAAGTAATTGATTTACTGACGGACCAAAGTCGTCGATTGTGGCTTGAATGGCTTCAAAAAGAACACTACAAACCAGTTATCAATGCGGGGCATCACGATACCATTGGCATGTTATGTATCGATAAGTCAAATGATATCTCTGGCGTGTGTTCGACAAGTGGCTTGGCATACAAAATGGAAGGACGTATTGGCGATTCCCCCATCATTGGATCTGGCCTTTTTGTTGATAATGAAATCGGAGGTGCCGTCGCAACAGGCCTAGGTGAAGAAGTCATTAAAACCGTTGGGAGTTTCTTAGTGGTTGAATTGATCAGACAAGGATTTTCTCCTCAAGAATCTTGTCAAAAAGCGATTGAACGCATTGTCAAAGGACGTAAAAACCTAGATTTTCAAGTAGCCTATTTAGCGGTTAATAAAAAAGGAGATATCGGAGCATATTCGATCCATAAAGGATTTACGTACGCACTTTATAAAAAGGGGCAAACCCTAGAAATACAGTCCAATTCTGTTTATTGAAATAATCTAACTTTAATTCAAAATTTAAACATGCAAATTATTGAACAACCAGAACAATACGATGTCATCATCGTAGGATCGGGTGCTGGTGGAGGAATGTCAACCAAAATTCTATCAGATGCAGGTCTCAAAATTGCTGTTGTTGAAGCGGGACCTTATTTTGATCCTAAAGATCCCGTAACTCAAACACAATGGAAATGGCCTTGGCAATCACCAAGGCGGGGTGCTGGAACCACAAGAGTGTTTGGTGAATATGATATGGCCTATGGTGGTTGGGAACTCGAAGGAGAGCCCTATAATCATGTTAATGGCACCAATTTCAGCTGGTTTCGATCACGGATGCTTGGCGGAAGAACCAATCATTGGGGGAGAATTTCACTTCGGTTTGGACCCCGTGATTTTAAAGTGAAAGATAAAGATGGTTTGGGAGAAAATTGGCCCATAGGCTATCAAGATGTCAAGCCTTATTATGATAAAGTCGATAAACTCATCGGTATTTTTGGTTCTAAAGAGGGATTGGAAAATGAGCCTGATGGATTTTTTCTACCTCCACCAAAACCAAGATTACATGAATTGTATTATAAAAAAGGAGCTGAAAAATCCGGAGTTACAGTGATTCCATCAAGGCTTTCGATTTTAACCAAGCGCATCAATAATGAAAGAGGTGTCTGCGTTTACTGTGGTCAATGCGAGCGTTCATGCAATCTGTATGCTGATTTTTCATCAGGTTCTTGCTTGATTTTTCCTGCTCAAAAATCTGGTGGGCAGGTTAACCTCTATGTGAATAGTATGGTCCGCGAAGTCACTACTGATTCAAACAATAAAGCCACAGGTGTTCTTTACATCAATAAAGAAGATAGAAAAGAATATGCTCTGAAAGCAAAAGTAGTGGTTTTAGCAGCCTCAGCTTGTTCAACAGCTCGGATTTTATTAAATTCCAAAAGTGAACGTCATCCCAATGGATTAGGGAATAGCAGTGGCTTGGTCGGACACTATCTGCATGATTCCACTGGTACCGACCGAGGTGCTTTTGTGCCTCAAATGATGAATAGAAAATTTTATAATGAAGATGGTGTTGGTGGTTTGCATTTGTATTCTCCATGGTGGTTAGACAATAAAAATCTTGACTTTCCAAGAGGATATCATATCGAAGTTTGGGGAGGTCTTCGAATGCCTGTTTATGGTACAGGATTCAATCCCAACAGCCTTAATGAATACTTGGGATTGCGTGTTGGTGGCTATGGAAACGGTCTTCGAGAAGATGTTAAACGATTTTATGGATCCGTCATTGGGTTGTCAGGAAGGGGAGAATCTGTTGCGATGAGAAATAATTATTGTGAAATAGATCCCACGACTGTTGATGCGTATGGAATACCTGTTTTGCGATTTCATTATGAATGGTCTGATCATGAACGTAAACAAGCCAAGCACATGCATGACACTTTTGAAGAAATCATTGATAATTTTGGGGGCATTGCTTTAGGGAAAAAACCTTCTTCAGGTGATTTTGGGTTGTTGCCACCTGGTGCCATCATACATGAGGTTGGGACTACCCGTATGGGCAGTGATCCCAAAGAATCTGTCACCAACCCATACCAACAATTACACGATGTTGACAATGTCTTTATCACTGATGCAGGACCTTTTGTCTCTCAAGCAGATAAAAATCCAACTTGGACCATAATGGCGCTAGCTTGGAGATCTTCTGACTATCTCATTGATCAACTAAAAAAACAAAATTTATAATCATGGATAGAAGAGAAAGCATTCGATCTTTGGTTTTGGGATCTCTCGCAGGGGGCATTCTTTTGGAAAGTTGCACGAATGGAAAAACTGAAGAACTAGTTGATAAAATATGGGAATATCAATACGGCAGAACACCACAAGAACTTGAATTTGATCAAAAGTTATTAAAAGAGCAGTTTTTTGAAGCATCTGAAATTGAGATGATTACTGCTCTTGCAGAATTGATTTTACCTCCAACACCCCAAGGGACCATCCAGCAAGCAAAAGTTCCTGAGTTTATTGAATTTATGGTTAAAGATTACGAACCATTTCAAATAACTTTAAGAGGTGGGTTGATGTGGCTCAATCATTACTGTAATAGAGCCTATGGAACCACTTTTTTGAATTCTACAGAACCACAACAAAAACTATTATTAGATCAAATCGCGTATCCAGATCTTGAGGTTAAAGATCAAAAATTTGAAGTAAACTTTTTTAGTCTTATGAGAAATCTTGTCGTCACTGGATATTTTACTTCTGAAGTTGGAATTAAAGAACTCGGATACGTAGGTAATATACCAAATTTATGGAATGGGGTTCCTGACGACATCATGGAAAAACACGGATTTTCCTACGATGACTGGGCTGATAAATTTCATGATCCCGCCAACTCATCTGAATTGGCAAAATGGGATAACGATGGGAATTTGATTTCCTGATTTTCGAATCAACAGAGAAAATCCATAATGGAGAGATATATTCTAGCTCTCGATGCTGGAACAACAAGTTCTAAATCTGTTCTATTTGACCATAAAGGAAACGTCATAGCGGTTGCACAAAAAGAAATTTCCCAATATTTTCCTCAACCGGGTTGGGTAGAACATGATCCAATAGAAGTTTGGAATACCCAGCTAGAAACAATGCATCAAGTCATTGACAAAGCTGCGATACAAGCTCAGCAAATCGTTGGATTGGGGATTACTAATCAGCGTGAAACAACCATACTTTGGAATAAAAAAACAGGAAAACCTATTGGGAATGCCATCGTATGGCAAGATCGTAGGACTATAGATATCTGTGATGCTTTAAAAAAGCACGAATCATTATTTAGAGATAAAACTGGTTTGGTCTTAGATCCCTATTTTTCAGGATCAAAAATACGTTGGCTTTTAGAGTCTGATTCTAAAATCAGAAATTTAGCAACCTCTGGTGAACTGTTGTTTGGGACTGTTGATACTTGGTTGCTTTGGCACCTTACCGGAAGAAAAGATCATATTACAGATGTAACCAATGCATCGAGAACCTTGTTATTTAACATACACACACTAACGTGGGATGACGATCTTTTGGCCTTATTCGATATTCCTCAATGTATTCTTCCACAAGTAGTGGCCTCATCGGGAATCATCACCTATACCGATGCGGCTTTGTTTGGAGAATCCATTCCCATTTCTGGAATTGCAGGGGATCAACAGGCTGCCCTTTTTGGACAATTATGTTTTGAAAAAGGAGATGTGAAAAACACCTATGGTACGGGATGTTTTTGTGTGGTTAACACGGGACTCCAGCCTTTAAAATCTTCTAGTGGCATGCTGACGACCATTGGTTATCAAATTGAGGATAAGGTCCACTATGCTATTGAAGGAAGTGTTTTCACAACTGGAGCCCTCATTCAATGGTTACGAGATGGATTAGGTATTCTTGAGCATGTCGACCAGATTGAAGCATTGGCCAATACGGTTTGTGATAACGGTGGAATCACTTTTGTTCCGGCCCTTTCTGGGTTAGGTGCTCCCTACTGGAATCCACATATCAAAGGAGCATTGCTAGGAATCAGTAGAGGAACTCGAAAAGGACATATTGCAAGGGCGACACTTGAAGCCATCGCATTGAGAACCTATGATATTGTATCTGAAATAGAAAAAGAACTTCAAACCCAAATTACTTCATTAAAAGTTGATGGAGGAGCTTCGAAAAATAATTTATTAATGCAAATTCAATCGGATTTGATACAAACCAATGTCATCCGGCCTAAAACGACCGAAACGACTGCTATGGGGGTTGCTTTTCTCTCAGGATTAGGCGTCGGCTTTTGGAAATCAAAAGAAGAGCTTTTTGAGATTTGGGAAATTGATCAAACATTTTATCCCAATAAAACATCAGAACCCCACGACATCATTCAACAGTGGAAATCGAATATCAGTCGATTCATATCGGCATGACCCTCTCGTCATTTTCCATACCATTAGTTTTCGTTCTATCTTGCTTCAAAAGTCTCAAATTGATCTCCTTTTTACTTCAACAAAAGAGATTTTCTCACTCATCAAATACAAGAATCGTCAAGTTAGGGATGGTTATTTTAGTCGCTTTTGATGATCATCTGTTATTTCTGTTGAAAAGTTTGATGTTCATGAAAAGACTTCTTCAAAAAGAGATCCATTGACTCGGCGTAGGTTTCGATACATAAAAATAGAACTCCCATTGATTGCCAACTCAAAGATTTCATTTCGAAACCAATCATCCGATTGATTTGTTAGCTTTTAAACTCAAATCCTCTAACATTTGATTGATGAGTTTAAAACAAACCAATGTCATTTAAAATATTTCTATATTTCAAAAATTCAAATTATCTAGAAAATGAAAACAAAATGGCTTGATGTTTGGAAAAGTTCTTGGTTCGTCAAACATCTTTTTTTTCTCGAATTTCAAGAGAATTTTTCTACTATGGCAAAAGTGATTCAGAACATAAAAGATCCTTTTAAGGCTTCATACCAGCAAAAAGAAAACCAATTATTACAGTTTAAACGAACCACCAACGACCTTTGCTTATGACAATGCATCCATTGATTGGGGAATTAGTTGGTACCTTTTTTCTCCTATTATTAGGAACTGGAGTTGTGGCCAATGTGTTATTGAATAAGACCAAAGCGAGCTCTCAAACTCAATGGCTAATCATTACTTGTGCCTGGGGGTTGGCTGTTTTTGTTGGTGTCTATATTTCGGCACCTTCATCTGGAGCCCATATCAATCCTGCTATAACACTAGCATTGGCTATCGCTGGAAAGTTTTCCTGGAGTTTGGTCCCGGGTTATCTTTTATCACAACTGCTGGGAGCCATGGCAGGCAGCTGGGTGGCTTATTTGGTCTATATCGAACACTATCGGATAACCGATAATGAAAATATAGTTCGCGGAAGCTTTTGTACGGCTCCAGCCATTCGTCATAAAGTCAATAATTTATTTTCAGAATTAGTTGGAACTTTTGTTTTGGTCATTGGGGTTTTGTTTATTGCAGGTCCATCAATGACTATTTCTGATGCTCAAGTCACCAATTTTGGATTGGGTTCGCTCGATGCTCTTCCTGTCGCTTTATTGGTTTGGGTTATTGGTATGGCTCTTGGTGGAACCACAGGCTATGCCATCAATCCAGCCCGTGATTTCGGGCCTCGATTGGTCTATCAATTGATTCCTCGAAAAAATAAAAGTGCTGATTGGAACTACAGTTGGATTCCCATATTAGGACCATTATTAGGTGGCCTTGTGGGAGCTTTAACTTATCTCGCCATGACTCTTTGAAGTCGAAACATCAGCAGATGTCTCCATCTTCTATTTTGCGGTATTTACAGATCTCGTTTCTCTTATGACAGTCACTTTTACATGACCTGGGTAGGTCATTTCTGATTGGATTTTTCGACTTAAAGAAGCGGAAAGTTCATGAGTTTGTTGATCATCCACTTCCCCACTTTCAACAAAGACTCTTAATTCTCTACCTGCATGAATGGCATAAGCTTTTGTGACACCTTCATAAGTATAACAAACGTCTTCCAATTCTTTTAATCTTTGGAGATAGTTTTCTTGCAATTGCGATCGAGCTCCAGGACGAGCTCCCGAAATAGCATCACAGACTTGTACTATTGGTGAAATGGAGTTGGTCATTTCAATTTCATCGTGATGAGCTCCTATGGCATTGCATACTACTTCCGATTCTCCATACTTTTCAGCCCATTTCATCCCTAATAAAGCATGTGCTAATTCAGTTTCCGATTCAGGAACTTTACCAATATCATGAAGTAATCCCGCCCTTTTAGCCTGTTTGACACTCAAACCAAGTTCAGCGGCCATGATACCACATAGTCTTGAGACTTCTTTAGAATGATGCAATAAATTCTGACCATAAGAAGTCCTGAATCTCATTCGCCCGACGATTCGGATTAATTCAGGATGCAATCCATGGATATTTAAATCAATAGCCGTCCTTTTACCGTATTCAACGATTTGATTTTCAATATTTTTCGTTACTTTTTTGACCACATCTTCGATTCTTGCGGGATGGATGCGTCCATCATTGACCAACCTGCTGAGAGACTCTCTAGCTATTTCACGTCTCACGGGATCAAAACAAGATAGAAGAATTGCTTCTGGAGTATCATCTATGACTAAATCAACTCCGGTAATTTCTTCAATGGCTCTGATATTTCTACCCTCTCTTCCAATAATTCTTCCCTTGATTTGATCTGATTCCAAATGAAATACGGTAACACACTTTTCAATAGACTCTTCAACTCCTACCCTTTGGATGGTGCTGATGATTATTTTCTGAGCTTCTTTATTAGCAGAAAGTTTGGCTTCTTCAATTGCTTGTGAGTAATATTTTTCAGCTTCATTTTGAACATCTACTTTAAGTTGCTCTCTTAACTCTTGTTCAATTTCTTCAATCGAAAGATTACTGACTTCAATTAATTTTTCTAAATGTTCTTTTTTTGCCTTTTCGATTACTTGTAATTCTTTTTTATAAAAAGCTGCTTTTTGATCAACACTACGAGTTCTTGATTCTAATCTTTTTTGATTTTCCTTGTTTTGTCTCAACTGATTTTTCACAGCAGCTTCTTTTGAACGAATTCTATTTTCTGCTTCTGTGAATTTTTTCCGAATCTGATTTTCTTTTTTGGATATCACCTTTTCTTTTTCAATCATGCGTCGATTGAAATTTTCTTCAAGTTTTATATTTTCTTCTTTGGCTTTGAAAAGCATATCTTTTTTGAGCTTTTCAGATTCTAGTTCTGCTTTAGCTACCAAACGTCTGCGTTTTCCCAAATGCAATTGCGAACTCAAAAGATATCCAAATAGGGCAGCACCTAGTGATGTGATGATTAATATAATGATGTTTGTTGTCATTTTTAAAATTCATTAATTATTAAAAAAAAAGCCCATACTAGCTCTGATTTATAAACTCCATTTAAAAAGGTTTAGGGCTAAATAAACAGTCGAGAATCTGGGCTTACATGGAGCCAGCACGCTCTAGTGTCTATACTTACCCTTTTGAATTAATTTGTGTTGAGTTTATATGACTCTACTAATACAGGCAGTATTATTTCGCTATGTAAAGAACCTAATCAACTTTCAAATGAAAGTCAATTTTACTAATGAGGGTATCAACGATATCGGTGATTTCCTGATTATATTCTTGTTTTTTATCCGATGTTTTTAGATTACTTGCAAATCCCTTATGGCCTTTTGTCATCATTAATTGTAACACTAAGATAGCCAAACTATCTTGTTTATCCTTAATGTAATGTTTTGCTTCTATCGATAACAGCTCTTCATTGATTTGATTAGCAGTCGCTTGAAGAATCGTTTCTTGCTCGGAAGTGCTATTCACTGGATAGACTCTCCCTCCAATAATTAATTTCACCTCTCGATAGTTCATGCCACTGTTTGATACATTATTTTGGAAAAATCTTCAACACACTGATCTACTTTTTGTATTAATTGATTTAATTGAACTTTTTTATTTGATGTTTTATTTTCACTGCCTTTGAAAAATGCCACATCATTATTCAGCTCATCACTCTTGTGTATAATTTCCAATTCATTTCGTAGGGAAGCATTTTCTGCAATCAAATTTTGATTTTCTGTTGATAGTGCAATCAAACTTCTCTTTTGATTTGTCATGAGAGCAATCAATTGATTCACTTTCTTTTCTAGTTGACTTAAATTTTCTGGGATTTTTGACATTTAATTCACTAAACTTGGCACAAACAAAGATAATGAAAATGGAAATTCATATAAACCTTTATTCAAATCTTGAATGAGACAATATCGTGCCT
>JAPORT010000145.1 GCA_026710085.1 Flavobacteriaceae bacterium
CCATCACCGTACGATACACCTTTGATTCTGATGGAAACTATTTGGAAGACACCTACGAAATTGAAGTTCTTCAAGGACCGTTGGTTCGAATCTTGGAAAACATCCCCGAAGGATTCAAAAAAGATCAAACCCAAACCCTAACGGCTGAATACTATAATGCCTTTGGAACCAAAATGACCCACCCAGACGGATTGAGTTGGACTTCAAATGCCCCAACCGTTGCTACTGTTGATTCATCAACGGGTGTAGTTACCGCTGTCGGTCCAGGAACGGTTACCATCACGGTGACGACTCAAGAAAGTGATACCAATCGAATCAATGATACTTATGAGTTTGACGTGCTGACGGACCCTGACATTAAAATCATCGATTTACCCACGAACTCTTCGATCAATGTCGGTGGAACAGAAACTTTGGATTATGAATACTATGACAATATGGGAGCCAAAGTTGAATTACCCCAAGAATCCACCGTCACTTGGACCTCTTCCGATCCCACCAAAGTAAGCGTTGACTCATCAGGCGTGATTACCGGTGTGGTTGCAGGAAGTGCCGATATTACCGTCACCGTCAGTGGAACCTCCATTTCCAGTACCGAGACGATTATGGTCCTCGGTATCGCTCGTAATGATGGGAGTCGCATCGTCATCAATGAAAATATACCCGATCCATTCCTTGTTGGGCAAACTCATACTTTCACTTTCACCTATTATGATAGTTCTAGTATGGAAACCAACGTACCTGCAGGTTCTGCTGAATGGACAAATAGTAATGGTCGAATTACTTTTAGTTCAATGAATCCAGGTGAAGGTACTGGGGCAGGTGTTGGTGGTCGAACAAGAATCAAATTAAAGTATACTTTTGATTCTGATGGGAATTTTCTAGTTGACGAATATCGACCATTTGTTATACCAGGGCCATTAGTTCAAATCATAGAAAATATTCCCGAAGGCTTTAAAAAAGGTCAGACCCATCCGCTAGCTGCCGAATATTATAATGCTACAGGAAACAAGGTTGACTACCCTGGCACTGGTGGGCTCATATGGTCTTCAAGTGATGAAACCGTTGCTACTGTTGACTCATCGACCGGTGAAGTTACAGCGGTCGGCCCAGGAACGGTCACCATTACGGTTAAGACTCAAGAATTTGGTACAAATAGTAGAGATGAAGAAGAGGATGCTTATGACTTTACAGTACTCACTGAGCCAAAGCTTGTCATCGTTAATAAGCCCAACCTTCTTAATATACTTGTCGGTAACACTCATGATTTGAATTATGAATATTATGACAATACGGGAGCCAAAGTCAATAATTTACCTGGGGGGGCAACCGTTACTTGGATGTCTTCCGACGAAAGCAAAATAACCATCGATTCATCAACAGGCGTAATGACTGGTGTGGCCACAGGATCTTCTAATATTACAGTGAGTACCATGATCGATAGCCAAACCATTACTTCTGATCCAGTGGAAATTCTTGTTCTTGCTGGTTCATTACCAGTAAGTGTTGATATTATTGAAGATTTGCCTGATCCATTTTTGGTTGGTCAAAATCATACCCTTATGTTTGATTATTATAATAGCCAAGGTAAAACCACACCGCCTAGTGGAACCACAACTTGGGAATCTAGTAAAAACCTAAACGCTTCGTTTAGTGACACTGATATTGGTAAGTTAACAGCTGCAAGAAAAGGCCCAGTTGAAATTACTTTAACCTTTACTATTACTGATCAAACAATATTAGATCGAGTGTCGTCACTTGTGCCACTTACCGATACGTATGAGATAGTGGTAGAAACAGGCCCCGTAATCCGTGTGGTGGATAATGTTCCAACTACATTTGCTGAAGGAAATACTCATACGATGACTTATAACTATTGGGATGTAAATAATGCAAAAGTGGAACCAACCGCAGGTATTCGATGGAAAAGTGGAACTAAGAGTGTGGCGACAATAGACAAAGATACGGGGGTGTTAACAGCAGTTGCACCTGGCGAATCTGAAATAACTGTCACCACTCAAGAAAAAGACAAGAATGATAGAATACGTCATACTATCGAAATCACCGTGAATTAAATGACCATTTCATTCAAATGTTTATCATTATTTCACCTAATCCAATAAATAAAACCTTGATGTCTTCAAATCGAATGTATAGTTGGTTGAAAAAGAGCAGTGTTCTCTTGGCCATTGTGTGTTGTCTTTCTTGTTCTTCCAATGATGATTTGTTGGTAAACGATCTTCAAGCAACCTATGACAAAATTTCTCAAGACATTCAATTACTAGAATCAGAATTAAAATCAGTCATGGCCGAAAATGCCGATCTGAAGAGTCAGGTGGAGGAGCTGGAAAATCAACACAGTTTATTACAAACTGAATTTGAAACGGCAACAAAAAATCGCCAAGATCTCGATATTCGATTAGCATCTCTCAATGAAAATCTAAAAAAACACATTGATGATTCCATGGCGGAACAGAATAGTCTTCAAAGCCAGATTGATGATTTGAAAAAAGAATTAGAGAAAATCGAAGGACAAAATATCGATGATTTAAAGAAGAAAAATCTCGAGCAACAAGAAAGACTATCAGAACTGATTGCACTTCATACCGAATTCCAAAAGGAAATGAAAGAAAGGGAAGCTCAATTAACCCTGATCATGGAAGAAATTGAAGGTCTACAAAACATCACGTCACAACTTGAAAACAAAAAAAAGGAACTGGACAATGCCCTTGAAGAATTAAAAAAATCAAAAGAACGAATCACTCAATTGGAATCACAAATCAATCAAGTTTCAACAACCAATGTCATTGGAACAGTATCGATTCAAGAACTAGAACAACTTCAAAATCGCTTGAATCAATTAAAAAAGGAATTGGAAGAATATCAAAACCTAAAAACATCCATTGAAAGCCAAAATCAGACATTAAAAGATCTAGAACGACTCAAAGAGCAATACGATCAACTATTAAAACAACAGAGCAATTCAAAAGCATCTATTGAACAATTAGAAAAAGAAATAGAACAACTAAGTCGTGCTATTACTTGCTTCAGGCTGGCATTAGAAGGACTTAGCTGCTAAAATGGATGAATTCTTGTGATGGATTAATTCAAAGGGAATTCTATGGATGGCCCTTGATTTGATACCACTGCAAAAGAAA
>JAPORT010000123.1 GCA_026710085.1 Flavobacteriaceae bacterium
TTTTTTTAAACTTTACAATCGGTGTTTTTAGACGCTATGTCTGTGATTTAAATTAGGGGCTTATATACCTGAGTGCCCAAACTCCACTTAAAAAAAAAAGAAAATTATCGCACCTTTTCGGGTGGTGTTGATAATATTAATTTCGCTAGTGCTTCTGGTGATTCAGCAGGTATTGATTGAGAGAGGTTTAATATGTCTCTTGTTTTAGGACGGCCACGGGGGTTGGATTTTGGTTTAGTTTTCATGAATGGCGAAGTTAATTATTAATCTTAATACAAAGGATGACTCTAATGTGATATTTCTTTTTGAACATTTTATATTGTAATTTCTCTTGATAAGTTTTTTATTCGGACGTATTGTTCATTAAAATTCTTAGACTTCGTTATAAATATCACTAATTCTATTTACGAGTTGCGTTTCTTTAGATTGAAACTCATCCTTTATATCATTGTACTTCTTATCTAATTCTTGATAGTTTCTTATTAAAGAAACTTGTTTTTCATAAGATAATTTTGGAATTGGAAAATCTTCAAGATGTTTTTTATAGACATGAGGTTGTCCAGTTCCTTGTTGCTTATCATAAATCTCAACTTGTTTTGACTTGAGACATAAATAAATGTATCTAGATAAATAGATTGATTCGTCCAAACTTCGAATTGATAAACTGTCAGATGACCAAATAGGATCATTATGCCACCAAATATAACCTGCATTAGCTCCAGATTTGCTAACCGTTATTACGTTTGCGTCTCTGTTAAATTTATCGTGATAATAAGCTACTTTGCCAGCTCCGCCTGCTATAACAGGGTAAGGTCCATCTATTGCTTCTTTTTCGGTCATTGACTTCCCGTTTTCAATCGTAGCAATATCTGATAATGTGGTAACTTGTGTGTTGGGTGAGACTCTCCAATCTGCATGTAGATTTAACTCACCTTTTGGATTAGTTTGTACGGAAATTTTATACACTTTAACATCTGTTTGTGTGGGTAGGAAATTGTCGGCATTTTCTACATACCACCATAGAATTTTATCCAAGTCATTGATACCCTCAATTGGCTTTCTACGGCTATCAAATCCATGATTTTCTACTTTGGCGATATAAAAATTATTCGAAAATGAAGTCCCTTTGTTTGTTAAGAAAATGATTGCCGTTTTCGCATCCGTGTACGGTTTAAAAACTCCTCGTGGTAATCGCACAATTAGATGAACTTTTGATTTTTTTAACAAATAAAGTAAATATCTGTTTGTTTTTTTGTTAAAAAGAAGTCCTTCTGGAACAACTATCGCCATTTTACCATCATCTTTAACTCGATTGAAAGCAGATTCGCAAAAAGCTTCATCTGATGTTATATCTTTCAATTCAAAAGTAGTTAACACCTCTTCGGTAATTTTTTGAGAAAATGGTATATTAGTTAATACATTATTGAATTTTTTAATTTCTTTTTTTCGAATTTTTAAATCAAGACTATCTTGTTGAATCACTCCTGAATGACCATCACCAAACAGAATCATGTTCATCTTGGCAATTCTAGCTGTAGTGGTAATTTCTCCACCAAAAAGAGTATCATTATGTAGTTTATTAGAGACTTCATGACTATGTTTACATTCTTGACCAATATGTTTGAAAGATTCAGTTAAAAACCCACCAGTACCACAGTAAGGATCACAAACAGTCTCTCCATATTTAGGATTAAGTAATTTAACCATAAAACGCACAATATGTCTTGGAGTAAAATATTCTCCTAAATCGTTTTGAGTATCTGTGGTTTGCTGAAGAAATTGCTCAAAAGCTACCCCTTTAACATCCTCATCAATTGATGTTAATTGCAAAGGATTTAAAGTTGAAAGAATCTCTCTAATAGTGTTAGGATTTTTCACTCTAGTGACTTCAATGACTTGACCACCGTATTGTTTTATCAAATTCGGCATGACCATATTATTTAAATAAGGAATTAAATTTTCGTTAGACTCACGAACTAATTTATCCCAAAGCTCATCTTTTTTATGCTCACTAAGTAATTTTAAAAAAAGAAAATTAGCAAACTCTGTGAACCTTTCTATACCAGCTCTTATTCCTTCTTTTCTTAATACCTTATTTAAATTAGAAAAGACGTTGATTAAACTTTCCCGATCAGTTAGTACTTGTTTTGGTAACGTTGATACTTTATGTGAATTTTCCGAATGGAACTTATTAAGTATCTGTGGAGTTAAAAAAGATGTAACTTCAATACCATTGAGAGTAAGTGGTTTACCAGAATCTAAATGATGTGTTTTAATAGCATTCGCACTACTAGCGAAAACCATAGATATTTCACCAATTCGTTCAGCATAATCAATGCCTTGTGCTATTGCATCAGATAGTTTATACACGTTGGTTTTTTTTGCTTCTATAACAGCAATAGGTCTATTATCTATAAAAAGAGTAAAATCAGGACGTTTTCTTTCCAACCTTTCTAAAGCAATAGGAGAAAGACGAGATTTAACGGATTGTTGTTGAAAAACATTGCAATCTGATTTTTTTTCATCAAGTACCCATCCAGCTTGCTCTAGCTTTTGCGAAATATAATAAGTTGAGTACGCTTCACTCATAACAACTTCAATTTTTCGTTGCATGAGTTTTTGCGTTTTACCCCTACATAGACCTTATTAACTTCATTAGTCCTGAAAAATAGGGGGGGGGGGGATTATGTAAATTATTCATTAACAGGTATTTATGATTGTTCTATAGTTTGATAACTCGGATTACTTTTCTTCAATGTTCGATATGTTAATCGTTTTCCTTCAAATCCACTGGCCATTTCATTCATCTGTTCCATTGTATTCATGCCCCGTATATTATGCCGTCCAACAAATTCTGTGATATAACGATCCAAATGCCAAGAAGATAATTTATGGTATGTTCCATAATATCCTCGTTTCAATAAAGACCAAAACGATTCAATGCCGTTGGTGTGAACATCCCCATTCACCCACTCATTGACCGAGTGCTTCACTTTTTGGTGCATGTAATCTTTGACTAATTGGTGGTACGAAGATAAGTCATCCGTGAATACTTCACTTTCTTTTTCAGTGGTTTGATTGA
>JAPORT010000094.1 GCA_026710085.1 Flavobacteriaceae bacterium
CCCCCCCCCCCCCCCCCCCCCCCCCCCCCCCCCCCCCCCCCCCCCCCCCAAACGCAAAACGCTTTGAATCTGCCTGATTCTTTTCTTAAAGTTCAATTTCGACGATCTTTAGCTACTATTAATTTTATATTCCCAGATGGAATAGCGTTCATTTGCAAATATACTTAAATTCGTATTCCGAACAAAAAGACTTTCAAACACATTTTTTATGAGAAGGACAGCTATCATTGAAATCCTTTTATCTCTTTTTCTGTTTAGATGGACATTTTTAAATAGTTATGAAAAACTCATGGTATGGCGTGATTTTCCTATTCTTCAAAAAGATTATTACTGGTCTTTATGGACTCTCCTTACACTAATTATTTTTTTGACAGTACTGTTTGGTAATCTTATTTCACCGCTAATTAAAAAGTATTCCAAATATGTTTCTAGGTGGGATTTTTTTAGTTACCTCATAACTGTTGGAGTTTCAATTGTTCTGATTGTTGGTGTTTTTATCGAAATGAGAATAATGTTTAAATAGCTTTAGTTGCCCACTTAACTATAAATCATCACTCATAAGCTTCACTAATCTCATAGCATTTTAAATAAATTATGAAGCCATCAGGAAATATTCTGACACTTTAAAATGAGTTAATCATTTTCTATACTTACCACAAGAATAATCAATACAGGGATTAATTTCCTATTACCCCTAATGAACAATGCTAGCGAAATATTGGTTATCAACACTTCTAAACCTGCGAACGCTAAAATTATAAGACATATAAAACCTGTGACGTCCAATGTAGTCATTGGCACAAATGTGATCAGTGATATGATGTCTGATTTCACCTCATTCTTTGGTGGTCGATCTAATACCTACCAGAATAAACTTTCTAATATTTATGAAACAGCTATTGAAGAGTTGAAAATTAAAACTCACGATATCGGAGGAAATTGTATTGTCGGATTGAAAATTGATATCGATGAAATAACTGGTGGAAGAAAGACCATGTTTATGATTACTGCAATTGGTACGGCATCAAAAATCAAATTAAACGAAAACCAAAAAAAATATAATGCTACAACTTCAAAATCTTCAGTTACAATATCTGATTTAAAACTACAGATTAAAAGAAGAGAATTAATCCAAAAAGCCAACGAAGGTGATTTAATGGTCGACAATGAACTTTGGAAATTTGCAACAGAACACCGAGTATATGAGTTATTTGATTATTTGTACTCAGAGTATATTACGAGGAAATATGAATACCAAAATTCTAATCCAAACTTTGATGTTTATGCCTCAAATTTAAATAGTGATTTTGTTAAATCTTTGATATACAGAAAAATAACTCGTAAAACAGAAGACGTAGATGAACTGATTTCTATCATAAAGAAAAATCATCTTTTCGATTTCAAAAGAGTATCAGATTTATTGAATAGTTCAATTTCTGAAGTAAAGCAAGCTGGATTAAAAATATCAATACTTGATAAGTATGAATATAAGATTACGGATATTGAGTGTTTCAAAAAATTACACGATTTGATTGATCAAATCTTTCCCGTGATAGTCAAATATTCAACAAAAAATCTAAGATTTTCTTCTAAGAAAATCCAATTTTGGATTTGTTCAAAATGTGGAAAAGAAAATAACATTAAAACCAATCCAACAAACTGTTTCCATTGCAGAACTGATATTTATGGCCTTCCAGGTGGGAACACTTCAGTCATAGAATCTAAAATGGAAATAAAGAAAAAGATAGATTCGTTAAATAAAATTTTTAACAAATAAGTTTAGAGGAGCTACGTTTAAATTGGATGAACCGATATTTGAAGAAGACGGTGATTCAATAACGTTGAATGTTGATATCATTCAAGAACTTCAAACTTTATGGAAAAGTATTGATGGCTCTAAAAGTTCTTCACATGCGAAGTAACACAAACATTCGATATCGAAAAGAAAAGCCCATTGTCTACATTTGGTTTGGAACATTGATTCATAGAACGAAATGATATGGATTAAAATACTTGACAATCTCATTTAAAGATTTGAAAATAATGAAACTTAACATCAACTCAAGGGAGGATAACATGAAAAACTTTTACATACATTTGACTCAAAGGATTCATCCAATATGAAAACATTTAAAATGATTCTCAAAGCTTTTGTTGGACTAGTCCTTTTAATCGCTTTGGTTTATGTCGGTATCTATTTATCCCATTTTTATTTATTTCCCAAGAGCCCAAGAAGTACCGCTATTTTCGAAAGTGACCATTTGAAAGTAAAAGTGACCTACTATCGACCCTATAAAAAAGAGCGCCTGATTTTTGGACCTGAAGAGGAAAATGCTTTGGTACCCTATGGAAAATATTGGCGACTTGGGGCCAATTTCACAACGAAAATCAAATTCAACAGGATGGTTTCTTTTGCCAATCAAACGCTTGAAAAAGGAACTTATGGTCTTTACGTCTACCCTTATGAAGGTTGTTGGACCGTATATGTTCATGAAAAAAGAAGCGGAATAAGTTATAACGAACCTGAACAAGATGGAATCATCACACAATTTGATAGACCCACGACAACTCTAGATGAACCCCTAGAACAATTCACGATTGATTTCCAAGAAATTGAAGATACTTTACAATTGAGGTTTGCTTGGGATACCATCCTGGTTCACGTTCCTATTGAAATTGAAAAGTTCACCAAATAAACGTGACCAAAATCCAATACTCTAATTTGTTTCATCTTCACCGATCACCAATATTTGGTCACTAGAATCAATGGTGATGAGTACAAAAGCAATGGTAAATCACATCGTTGAAAACTTTTATTTTACACTAACTTTGTTTGAGATTTATCATCATTCATAGTTACTAAAAAATTCAGTCATCATGATACTAACAACAACCGAATCCATTGCGAATAAAACAATCAAAGAAGTTCATGGATTAGCGAGAGGCAGTACCGTTAGAGCACGAAATGTTGGGAGAGATGTTGTCGCAGGACTTAAAAATTTAGTGGGTGGAGAAA
>JAPORT010000056.1 GCA_026710085.1 Flavobacteriaceae bacterium
AATTATGGTTGGCTGATGATCATTACAAATGGAGAGCCATGCGGACGTTGGGAGTTGATGAAAAGTTCATCACGGGATCTTCAAAAGATGAAGAAAAATTCAAACATTACGCAACAGTTCTCCCCTATTTGATTCGTAATCCATTGTATCATTGGTCGCATTTGGAATTGTTGCGATACTTCGGATTTAATGATTTGTTACATCAAGGAAACTGGCAATCGGTTTATGAATTAACCAAAAGTATTCTTCAAAAGCCTGAATATTCTGCCATGGGACTATTAAAACAAATGAATGTCTCTTATCTATGTACAACCGAAAGTCCATTAGATGATTTAAAGCATCATATTTCTCTCGCCAAATCGGATCAATCCATTCAAATCAAAACTTCTTTCCGTCCAGATGTATTTTTAACCATTGGACATCCTCAATACACCATCGCCATTGAGCAGTTAGAATCTATTGTAGATAGAGATATCAAAACCATTCAACATTTAAAAGATGCACTTGTAAAACGGTTGCATTTTTTTCATCAAAATGGTTGTCGTTTATGCGATCATGGATTAGAAGCATTTCCTTTTGATAAAGTTTCTGAAAAATTAGTGGAACAAATTTTTAAAAAGCGACTCAAAGGAATGCAACTCACCAAACGAGAAATACACCAGTTTCAAACGCATCTTCTGTTGTTTTTATCTCAACAATACCATCAATTGAAATGGGTTCAGCAGTTTCATGTAGGAGCCTACCGAAATGCCAATACTAGGATGTTCCATCAAATGGGACCAGATAAAGGTTGGGATTCCATAGGAAGCAGTATCAACATTCACTCGCTTATGTCATTTATGGATCAATTGGACCAACAAAATTCATTAACCAAAACCATCATCTATAACCTTAATCCATCCGATAATGCAACGATCGCATCACTCATAGGAAATTTCAATCATTCCTCGATGCAGGGAAAAATTCAATGGGGTGCTAGTTGGTGGTATTTGGATCAAATTGATGGCATCACACAACATTTTAATACCCTATCCCATATTGGTGTCGTATCCACTTTTATAGGAATGTTAACGGATTCAAGAAGTTTTTTATCATTCCCAAGACACGAATACTTTAGAAGAATTGTCTGTCATCTTTTGGGAGATGATATCAATAAAGGGAAATTACCTATAGATTATCCATGGATTGGTAAAATAGCTGCTGATATTTCTTATTTTAATGCCAAAAGCTATTTCGATATCCAATAATGCATTACATTCTAATTTTGCTTAAAAGAGAATCATGAAAGAATTAGGAGAAAAAAAATCTGTTTGTCTCAATGAAATTTGGAAAACCGAACCCAAGTTTACAGAATGGTTATCGGATCAAGACAATTTTGAAATTCTAGCGGAAACAGTCGGTTTCGATATAGAAAACATCGAAAACATTCAAACTGAAAAAACTACTGGCCAATTTTATGTTGATATCGTTGCTGATATCTCTAATTCTGAAGAAAACATTTCAAAAATCATCATTGAAAATCAACTCAAAAGAACCGATCATGATCATCTAGGAAAGTTACTGACATATGCTTCAGCATTTGATGCTTGTATCATTATTTGGATTGTAAAAGAAACTACTGAAGATCATCAGAATGCAATCAAATGGTTTAATAAACACATGCCAGACTCCATTTCGTTTTTTCTTGTAAAAATTGGATTATGTCAAATTGACGACTCAAAACCAGCGCCTGAATTTACCATACTAGAACAACCCAATCATTGGTCAAAGACTATGGATTCTAAATTGTCAGAAACAAAGCTTAAACATCTCCAATTTTGGCAAAATTTTAATGACTATGCATCTCAAACTAAAACAAAACTAAAAATTAGAAAAAGTCCTAGAGCTCAACATTGGTTTAGTATAACGATTCCAGGAGATAGAAAGTCCCATTTAGCCTTCATTAGGGATTCAAAAAAAAACGAAATTAGAGTTCACATTTACATTAAAAACGATCAAGAATTGTACCGGCATTTGGAGGAAAATAAAACTCGATTTATAGAAAAAGTTGAAAGTGAAGTTCATTGGCTTCCGTTGAAAGACAAAAAGGCTTCTAAAATTGAATGTAAGAAAATCGTCGATATTGATGACGAATCAAAACAAAAAGAACACTTCGATTGGCTGCTTAAAGTAGGAGAACAACTATCGGGTGTGTATCATGAAACAAAGAATCCTTGAAATGAATCAAATGGTGTAGAAAAAATTCACTTTTCACTAAGTTGAATTTTTATATTCCCCTACACAAGATATCAGCAAATATTCATACTCATCAAGTGGAATGTTATAGTTTTATTTTGAATTGGCAGCTATTGATTTAAACCTCAATTGAAGATACCAATGAATATTAAAAATTGAGTTCGAAAGAAAGTAATAATTAAAATATCTTAAATTTGTAGTATGAGGGCTACAGCTACAATAGAGATTTTTTTGGTATATTTTTTCGCCATGTTTAGTTGGCATTTTCTACCTCCTATATTTGCCATTGCGGCTTCTACTGCAACCATAGTTCTCGTAGTTTTTACCATTACAAACGTCCAAAAAAATAAAAAACGTGAAAGAGCAAAAGAAACTGCAATAGAAAAACGTGAAAGAGCAAAAGAAATTGCAATAGAAAAACGTGAAAAAGCAAAAGAAAAAAGAGAAATCATTGAACACAAGCTAAGAGTAAAAAAACTTCGAAGAGATTTGGGAGAAGATAACGACAAGATGATCCATTAAGACACCTTAAAAAATATTCACTTCCCGTTCCAAATGATACTATTATTACCATAGAAACTCAATGATTCAAAGGAATGTTCTATTAAACTAATTTCTCGATTTATGCCAAAAAAAATCATCACTTTTGGAGAAATCATGTTGCGATTAGCTCCACCAGGATTTCTAAGATTTTCACAAACGAATTCATTTGATGTCATCTATGGAGGGGGAGAATCTAATGTTGCTGTTTCACTGGCAAACTTCAATCTTC
>JAPORT010000045.1 GCA_026710085.1 Flavobacteriaceae bacterium
AGGCACCACCACCTACACAGAAGCCAAGACCGTCACCGTGTCGGTGAGCGCACCGGGCGACACCGCCATCGCCGGCACCGACTACGCCGCGGTGGCGGACTTCGAAATCGCTGTTCCCGCCGGCACCGCGAGCGCCACCGGCAGCTTCAGCCTGAATCCTGTCGATGACGCCATCGACGAAGCCGACGAAACGCTCAGCGTCACCGGCGCCGCGCCCGGCGTGGCGAGCATCGGCGCCGCCGCCGTCACCATCACCGACAACGACGCCGCGCCCGTCATCTCCATCAACAGCCCGAGCGTCGATGAAGGCAACTCCGGCAGCGCCTCCCTCATATTCACCGTCTCCCTCGACAACCCCAGCGGCAGGACGGTCAGCGTCAGCTACGCCGACACCGGCGGCGGCACCGCGACCTCGGGCACCGACTACGCCGCCGTCACCGCCGGCACGCTGAGCTTCGAGCCCGGGGTCACCGGCCAGAGCATCGCAGTGAGCGTTCGCGGCGACACCGAAGAGGAAGACGACGAAACCGTGCAGCTGCGGCTGTCGTCGGCGGCCGGCGCCACGCTGTCCGGCGGCGGCGCCACCCTCGACGCCAGCGGCACCATCACCGACGACGACGACCGCTCACGGTTCGCCCGGTGCAGCCGCAGCGACATCGAGATGTACATCGACGACACCGAAGGGCTCGAAGGCGAGACGTTCGAGTTCCGCGTCCATCTCTCGCACCCCTCGCCCGGCGACATCGCGGTGCAGTGGGGCACGTTCCCGGAGACAGCGAAGACTTCGGAGTTCCACTTGACGACAGGCTCCCTCAGCTTCGCCGAAGGCGAACAGGAGAAGCTCATTTACGTGCGCACCTACGAAGACGACAAATTCGATCCCTACGAAACTTTCTCGGTGGATCTGTCCGAACCGTCGTGCGTCACCCTCGTCGATATGGACAGGATCACCCCGCGACAGATCCGACCCAGCCGGCTCAGCACCTCCGCCGTGATGCAGATCAAGGCGATCGGCACCCTGCTCGAGGCCGAGGAAGGCCCGCCGCCGCTCGACGTCTCGCTCGCGCCCCACACGCTCAGCGCGCGCGAGGGCGAAGAACTCCGCCTGCGGGTCAAGGCGGCGACCAACAACCAGCTGCCCAGGGCAGTATGGATACCGCTCATCTTCACCAACGGCACGGCGGAAGCGGGCGACTACAACGCGCTGGACGCCGGGGTCTTCATTCCGCCGGGAAGAAACGACGGCACCGCGTACATCACGCTGTTCCACGACATCGACACCGACGATGAGACCTTCACGGTGTCGATCGGCCAGCCGCACCACCGCGAGGCGCGGGTCGTGGAACCCTCTTCCGTGGAACTGACCATCCGCGACGACGGCGGCGCGGGCATTTATCCGGACCTCGACTTCGAAATCGATGTCGATACCGAGCCGCCGGTAGTCACCGAGCCGCAGCCGCCGCGGCAGGATTGCTACGGCGGATGGTTCGACTGCATGGGCGAGCCGAGAAGGGGGGACAGCGACAACCAGAACCGCGTGGCCGAGAGCAGCGGCGCCACGAAGGTGCTGGTCACCGCCTGGCTTGAAGGGCAGACGCGCTTCGCCGAGGACAGGACCGTTTCGGTGTCGATCGGCGATGCGTCCGACAGCGCCACCGAGGATGTCGATTACCGGGCGGCCGACTTCACCTTGGTGATTCCGGGTGGCAGGGGAAGCGGCGGCGGCACCTTCACGCTGACCCCCATCGACGACACGCTGGTCGAGGCAAACGAGAAGATCAGCGTCGAGGGGCGGCTGGGAACCCTCGCCTCCGCCGGGTCGCGGATATTCCTGATCGACGACGAGCAGCCCACGCTCAGCATCGACGACGCCGAAGCCGACGAAGGCGACGCCGCGACCTTCACCGTGCGGCTGTCGAGGGCGGCGCCCGCCGACGTGACGGTGACCGCAACCACCTCCGACGGCTCGGCGCAATCGCCCGGCGACTACACCCATACCTCCCAAGTGCTGACCATCAAGGCCGGGCAAACCAGCGCCGCGTTCAGCGTGCCGACCCTTGCCGACGGCGAGGTCGAGCTGCACGAGACCTTCACCGTCACGCTCTCGGAGGCCTCGAACGCCGGCATCGCCGACGCGACAGCCACCGGCACGATCACGGGCGCCGATTCGCTCATCGCCATCGGCGACGCCAGCGCCGTCGAGGGCGCGGACTTGACCTTCACGCTCACCCGCAGCGGCGACGCCTCGGCGTCCGCTTCGGTGCAATGGACGACTGGCACCGACCCAACCGATGATGCGTCTCGGGCCACCCCCGGCACCGACTACACCGCCGCCGCCACGGCGCAAACCGTCTCCTTCGCCGCCGGCGAAACCAGCCAGACGGTCAACGTGACCAGCCTCAGCGACGCGCTGATCGAGGACAACGAGACGTTCGCCGTCAGGCTGGCGGGCGCGAGCGCCGGCGCCGCCATTGCGGACGCCACCGGCATCGGCACCATCATCGAGGGCACCGCCGGCTTCAGCGTGGCCGACGCGAGCGCCGCCGAAGGCGAGGCCGTCACGCTCACCGTCACCCGCCAAGGCGTGACCACCGGCGCCTCGACCGTCAAGTGGCGCACCGCCGAGGACACCAGCGGCGACCACCCCGCGGGCAGCGCCGACTACACCGCATCCGCCAGCGCGCAAACGCTCAGCTTCGCCGCCGGCGAAACCGCCAAGACCGTCACCGTGCAGACCACCGAGGATGCCGAAGCGGAAGCTGACGAAACCTTCCTCGTGGTGCTGAGCGAACCCGGCGGCGGCAGCGTGCTGATCGACGCATCCGCCCTGGTCACCATCACCGACGACGACGCCCCGCGGCCGGCGCTCGTCATTGCGCCGACCACATTGGCAGTGGACGAAGGCGGCAGCGCCGACTACACCGTGGCGCTCGCCACCGAGCCTTCCGGCGCAGTGACCGTCACCCTGAGCGGCCACGACGGCACCGACCTG
>JAPORT010000035.1 GCA_026710085.1 Flavobacteriaceae bacterium
GTCTCCAATGGAAATTTCATGTAACCGAACCAGGAAATTTCATGGTTAAATTATACATCAATCGACATTGGAGACAAAGATTCCCAAAGGGAGCTAAGGTTCGACTTCAATTTGACGATACCACCAAAGTCATTGAGCTTAAAGAAGATGTGGCCATTAAGAATGTTCGAGCTCATTCCTATCCCGAATCGGTTTGCTATTTAAGCGAAATTCAAATCGATCATCCTGGAGAAAAAACCATTGAATTATCAGTTGAATCTACGGGAACGACCATCAAAAAATGGTTTTATGATGAAGATCTTGATTTGGAACTCGACAATTTAAGAGTCTTACAGATTGAGTTAGATCCGGTTTTCGTTGTCAATGAAAATAACAGTAATCAATCGAAATGAAAAAGCAATTTAAATTCTTGTTGATGATGTCCTTGTTCCTCGTTGGAATGGATAATGGATGGTGTCAACAAAAGTCCAATCAATTGATGAATCGATTGGGTCCTCTGCCAGATGTCAAAGCGTATTCCGAAGCAGACTATTGGGTTTGGGGAAGTTCGGTCATCAAAACAGAAGATGGGTTATACCATATGTTTGTTTCAAGAATACCCAAATATCTTCGATTTCATCCTGGATGGATGGTCGCATCAGAAATTGTCCATGCTGTTTCTGACCATCCGGAAGGTCCTTTTGAATTTCATGATGTGGCATTACCAGCAAGGGGAGCACAATATTGGGATGGTCAATCCACTCACAATCCTAAAATCACCAAGTCAGGAGATACTTATGTCTTGTTTTATATGGGCTCAACGCATCCTTTTGATGATTTGGAGCCCGGTGATGTCTTGGATTTAAAATCTCCCTATGCTATCATTGGAAGATCCAATAAAAGAATTGGTGTGGCTTTTTCAAAAAGCATCAATGGCCCATGGCAGCGTCTTGATGATCCTGTTTTGGATGTCAAACCCAACACCTATTATAGTTTTTTAACCTCTAATCCGGCTCCCTGGATTCATAATGATGGGTCGGTCGTGCTGATGTTCAAGTCTCGAAGATATTTGGATTCTTTTCCCTATCATTCGGGAATGTCCATTGGTGTCGCCAAAGCAGATGATTTTAAGGGTCCCTACGAGGTTTTGAGCCAGACACCTATTTTTAGTCGTGAGCAAGAAACGGAAGTTGAAGATATTTGTCTTTGGAAAGACCAAGATGGGTTTCATCTATTAGCTAAAGATCAAAAAGGCAAAATCACGGGAACCATAGGAGATGGTGTTTTAGCTCATTCCTCGGATGCCATCCATTGGACATTTGATCCCTATCCTCATGCTTACTCAAAAAACTTAAAAAAGGAATCTGGAGAAATAATTTCTCAAGGTCAATTAGAAAGATGTAGTGTCTTATTAGATGAAAATGGGAATCTCGAGTACTTATATTTTGCGACGATGGATGGACCTGGAGGGTTTAATAATGCCACAGAATCTTGGTCAGTCGCTATTAAAGTCAATGACTGATGTTGGTGTCTTTAGAAACTTTTTAGGGAACGGAACGCCTCACTTCATGGATTTTCCAGTGAAAATGATTTTTAGGCATTGGTATTTTTTCTTTCCTTGTCTACTTCTTTTCTTTCTTCACTATTGTTTGGGTTAAAACCATCGTTCGGTTTTAATCGTTGATTTAATTCTTCCACGGTCAATACATTCATTTGCTTTTTCTTTCTAAGGAATTGATTAACCAACCATGTTCGCATGGAAGGAATGGGAACGGTATAATCTTTATCTTTATTTCGATGAAAAACCCCTTTTTCTACTGCTAGATGAAAGATTCTTTCGGATTCATTCAAGGAATAGGTCTTATTTAAAAATTCAATAATGACTTCTGCTGAAAAAACTTCTTGGTTTTGACTAACATCTAAGAATTGAGCCATCTGCTGGCATTCTTTCTTAGTAAACGGTTTCACTCTTCTATCATAATACCAGATTTTTTTTTCTCGACTAATTTCTAGTACTTTTTTTAATAATACATCATCCAAGACGCCGTTATTTTTCTTGGATAGAATCGATGCTATTTGTCCGTAGCAACTAATATGCTGAGCCCATTGATGTGTTTCTTGTGTCATCTGTTCTATCCAATGGTTGAGATGGGGATTTGTTTTTTTGACCCCACCACTTTTTGTCAGATAATCCCAAAGTATTTTTTTTTCTGATGCTTTGTCTAATACCCCCAAGTTTATGATACACGAATCATTAAATCTTGATATTTTCAATGCTTGAAAAATATTTTCAGTCGTTCCTAATCCAGCGATTAAGAACACAAGACCATGTTCTGTTCTTGCATTGTGCAGTTCATCAAATAACTCCGATGCTTTTTGAGCTCTTTCTTGTCCAACATGACCTTTGACACCGATCATTTGTGCTTCATCGAAAATCAGAATAGTCGGTTTTTTTAGTTGTCTTAATGATTTAGAAAATGTTTTTTCTGTTGCCAAATACGTGACTTTTCCACCGATTAATTTGATGTTTCCACTAGCTTCTTTTTCTCCTATTTCAAAAGATTTATCCCCAAATAACGCATCGTGAAATTGTTTTGTATCCCAAAGACAACTCATGCTTAACGTTTTTACATCCCATTGCTTTTTGATTTTTTCTGTTTGATATTCTTCTAATAATGCTGTTTTACCAACACCTGGCGAACCTTGAATCAGTATCGAGTATCCCTTGTTTTTTCTTTGAGATAATCCCAATAAATCATCTATTATTTTTTTCTCCTTTTTTCTACCATGAAAATAATCGGCTTCGCCTCTGTCGTCTACGACAATAACTCCATCATAATCCATAAATCCAAAGGTACTAAATTTCTTTTGCAGTGGTATCAAATCAAGGGCCATCCATAGAATTCCCTTTGAATTA
>JAPORT010000115.1 GCA_026710085.1 Flavobacteriaceae bacterium
TCAATCAAACCACTGAAAAAGAAAGTGAAGTATTCACGGATGACTTATCTTCGTACCACCAATTAGTCAAAGATTACATGCACCAAAAAGTGAAGCACTCGGTCAATGAGTGGGTGAATGGGGATGTTCACACCAACGGCATTGAATCGTTTTGGTCTTTATTGAAGCGTGGGTATTATGGGACGTATCACAAGTTATCTTCTTGGCATTTGGATCGTTATGTGACTGAATTTGCTGGAAGGCATAATAGTCGTGGAATGAATACCATCGAGCAAATGAATCAAATGGCTTCAAGGTTTGAAAGAAAGCGATTGACCTATCAAACGTTGATAAAGAGTAATCCAGGTTATCAAAATCGATAAAATGAATTCGGGAGACAATAAAAGTTCTATTACATCATATCAAAATAATTGGTATCACTCTAAATTCAAAAATCCTAACTCCATCATACGATTAGCAACTATGTTTTCAGGAATAGGGGGGCTATAGAATATGCGTTTAAACGATGTCATTTACAGACCAAAGTTATATTCGCTAGTGATATTGATAAGTTTGTAAAAAAAAGTTACTTAGAAAATTACCCCCCCCCTAATTGGTATGATGATGTCAAAGATATTAATGGAAATATCTATAAAAATCAAATAGACCTTCTTGTTGGAGGAAGTCCTTGTCAATCTTTCTCTATAATCGGTAAACGAAAAGGTTTAGAAGATACAAGAGGTACTTTATTCTATGAGTTTGCTAGAGTCGTCAATGAGTCGCAACCTAAAGTATTCATATTTGAGAATGTCAAAGGGTTGATGAACCATGATAAGGGCAAAACTTTTCAAACTATAAAAAATGTTTTTGATGATTTAGGTTATAGGTGTTTCCACCAAACTCTTAATTCCAAAAACTATGGAATTCCGCAACATCGTGAACGTGTGTTTGTCGTCGGCTTTAAGGACAATACAATAAACTTTTCATTTCCCAAATCAATTGAATTGGAATATAAAATGCAAGATTTTCTTGAAGATTGCACGGACAGTAAGTACTACCTTAAAGAGAAAGGAATCAAGTTCGTTACTAGCACAAAAAATAAGAAAAAACGATACACGCAAATTAATGGAGATATCGCACTTTGTCAAAAAGCTAATCAGCAATTCAATTGGCACGGTGATTTTGTTTTTGAAAATCAAGAAAATCAAGAGTTTGATGAATTTATATTTAATGTAAATGATGTAGAAGAAAAGTATTATTTATCAAATAAAGTAAAAGCCTATGTTCTTTCTTCTGGAACAAAAAAATTTAAGACTAAAATTCAGACTGATTTACATATAGCTAGGCCTCTACTGCAATCGATGCACAAAATGCACCGATCCGGCATTGATAACTATGTAACTCATCATAAAGGAAGGATAAGAAAATTAACTCCAAGAGAGTGTTTAAGACTAATGGGTTTTCGAGATGATTTTAAACAAGTCGTTAGCGATATTCAAATGTATAAACAAGCTGGTAATAGCATTGTTGTCGATGTTTTAATTGCAATTTTAAAACAAATGGATATTACAAAATTTGTTGAAAAATGAGTGTTAAAATTCTCAATAATGAATTTAATGTGGTCGGAATCAAAGAGAGAATAACAGTTCCTGACTGTAATGTTGTTCCAAACAATAAAATTGGAAAAGGTAATGGAGAATCTAAAATTTATGTTGGAAGTAGAAAAGACAGTAATAATGTAAAATTTTTTGGACAATGTGGTTTCACGTTGAATTGTTTTTTATTAAAACGTGACCTCATAGGTTATTTAGAAGAAACCAAAATGGAGTATTTAAATCCAACGCAAAAATATCAAAAAGTCAATTCATTAAAACATAATTGGGAACTACGATGGAATAAGATTAGTCAACTGCCTGAAATAATAAAGTTTCAATTAACTGATCAAGTTCAACTTGAAGGACCAAGAATTTATCTTAATACTAAAAAACAAGATAAAAACTCTAAACAATCCTACAATTTGATTAGAGAGCTCTCATTGCCAAATATTTCATATATCTCAATTTTAAAATTAGAAAACAATAGTTATTACTTCCGTTTATTTTCTGAATTTGGTGGTGAAACAGTTCATCCAAATGTTTTAGTTGAAGAATCAAAAAGGGTTAATCATCAAATAATTGAACCAGAGACTAAAAAACAAATAATTGATGCTAGAGACGGACAAGGGGTTTACCGAAAAAAACTACTTAAAGAGTGTGTGTATTGCCCCATAACTAAAGTGTCAAAGGAGCAAATGCTAATAGCTGGACATATAAAGCCTTGGGTAAGATCAAATCATGATGAAAAAATAGATGTTAAAAACGGATTTTTGTTTACTCCTACTTACGATCGTCTTTTTGATCAAGGATTTTTGTCATTTACTGATGATAAAAAGACTATCCTTTCTCCATATCTTGATATGGAAACTTACAATAAATTGGGTTTATCATTTGGTAAACCATATCCCGAATTACCTCTAAAAGGAAGACAAGATTATTTAAAATATCACAGAGATAATGTACTCAGAAAGTAAAAAAATCAAATTAGGCTTTGGCGTTAGATATAAACAGTAGGAATGACATATTTAAATGCCAAAAAATCAATTTCATTTAAATAAAATCCTCTAACTTCGCCATCAATGAAAACCAAACCAAAATCCAATCCTCGTGGCCGTCCTAAAACAAGGGACATATTGAATCTATCTCAATCGATACCTACTGAATCACCAGAAGCACTAGCTAAGTTGATATTATCAACACCACCAGAAAAGGTGCGATAATTTTCTTTTTTTTTAAGTAGAGTTTGGGCACTCAGGTATATAAGCCCCAAAATTTAAGTGGTTGGGATGTAAGTAATGTAACGGAGTGTAGAGGATTTAAT
>JAPORT010000149.1:0-14548 GCA_026710085.1 Flavobacteriaceae bacterium
AAGAGATCGATTCTAGGCAAACCATTGAAAAGGGATACCCCCTATCAAAAACAAACGAAGAGGAAAAAGTTCCGACGTCGAGCCGCTGATTGGCCATCTCAAAACAGAACATCGGATGCAGGAAAACGATCTGATGGGCGCCCCATCGCCAACGATCAACGCCTCTTTGGCTGCGACGGGGTGGCATTTGAAGAAATTCATGGAACCATGAGTCCAAGATGTTCTTTTTTACTTTTTCAGAGGGCTTCATGTTCAGTTCAAAGAACTTCGATCATCAAAAGAATAGAACTGTAACCACTAAAAAAGAGTTTTTAAGGAGCGACTATTTATTTCTGTAGTTAAAAGACCTAATCTAAATAATAGAGACCTTTGCTCTAAAATTTCAGTTTTCCGCTAAACGTTACGTACCCAAAAATTAGGACAACTGTTTGACTTCTTACTCAAAGAAGCCTTTTATACACTAAGTGTGTATTTCAATTAAGTTGTTGCTTATCAATAAATACTTTATCGTCAATCGAAAATTTTTTTTTCTCGACTTTATCATCTTCTAAGTATCGAATAGTTAAGGTCTTTGGTTCTGAATTATCCTTTCTCCATTTTTCATAATTTGAAAAGGAAGTAGAGTATTCAAAACCAAGAAACATTTTGTTTACTGTAATTCCCAAACTCCATGCCCCATTAGGATTATTACGTGGATAAATGTATCGTTCTATACCAAAATTTTGCCCAACTATCAAATCTTTGATTTTAATTTTCTCAAACTTTTCCTTTTGTTTTTTCATAATGTAATATTTTTAACTATGTTTTGTTTAAATTTTTACTACTAATGAAATTTGGCATACGAGTGACTCTTCCATGTGTCATGCTTTTGTCATTAATAAAAAGAGAGAAAGTATCATTGAATCAAGTTTTTTGTTTTTTCAATTAGTTTCATTTCACCAGATATTTTTTATACTCTCTCTCTTGCGTTCAAATGTGGGTTATCAATCCCCTCAACAAAAGTCAATATCCACTGTGCATTGACTCTCATTCATTAAATAAATTCGAAATCATTAGGTTAAAAAATGTTTTTTAAAATAGCTTCAATTTGATCGTATTCAATCAAAAAAGCATCATGGCCGTGTTTGGATTGGATCAAATGATGGACGACACTTTTGTTGTGCTTTTTGAGAATATTTACATTTTCTACATCTTCCCAATGAGTAAATAATTGATCACTATCTATTGAGATAATATGGATATCAGAAGTGATACTTTTAATGATTTCATCAAGATTTCGACCATCTCGTGTAAAATCTACAGAACTCAATAAATAATTCATCATCACATAGGCATCCCATGGGTAACGCGATGCCAATTTATGGCCGTGTCCCAATAACCAACTTTCGACCTGATAGATGTTTTTTTCATCATTAAATTCTCGGTTGAATCTTTGTTCAATCGATAACGGGTTTCGATAGGTCATCATGGCATGCATTCGAGCATCAACTAAGGGATCTGAAGAATTTTTTAAGATTCTATCTTGAATGAATGTATTAGCGATAATCCATCCCGTGGCTTTCCAGTTGGCAGCTATCGGTATGATGTATTTGGATAAGTTGGGATACATCGATGCCATTTCCCAAACTAATCCCCCTCCGATAGACCCACCAATACTCGCATATATTTGATTTATATGAAGTTTTTCTAAGCCTAATTTAACGGCATGTGCAATATCCCCTAAATGAAAATCCTTATAGTTTGTGAATGTTTGGCCTTTGATTCCATTACCCAAAATATTAAATGCTAAAATGGTGTACTTTTCGGTATCGATGACTTTTTTTTTACCTACAATTCTTTTCCACCATCCAAACTTACCAGCGACATTGGAGTCACCGGTAAGCGAATGATGAATTAATACAACAGGAGCTTTTCCTATGGGTTGTCCAAATTGTTGATAGTGCAACTCCATTGGACTATAAACAGCCCCCGAATCCGTTCGAAAAGATTCGAATGGTATGGACTGAATTGCAGACATGTAATAATTTAAAGTGTCGCAAAGGCTTGCTTTAAATCCGCTTTTAAATCATCAACATTTTCAAGGCCAGCTGAAATTCGAACCAAATCTTCGGTGACACCTGTGGCTTTCTTGGATTCTTCAGAAAGTTGTGAATGAGTGGTACTCCAAGGGTGAATAATCAATGATTTTGAATCACCAATATTAGCCAGTAGTGAAAAGAGTTTGGTGTTATCAATAATCTTTTTAGCACCTTCTTCTCCACTTTTGAGTCCTAAAGTCAAAATACCACTTTTTCCTTTAGGTAAATACTTCTCAGCTATTTTTTTATACTTCGATGATTTAAGTCCAGGATAATTTACCCATGCCACTTGCTTTTGCTTTTCAAGCCATTTGGCCAATTCCAATGCATTTTGAGAATGTCTCGTGATGCGAGCATCAAGAGTTTCCAAGCCTTGAATCGCTAGAAAAGAATTAAACGGACTCGGTGCCGCCCCTAAATCTCTTAAACCCTCGACTCTAATCCGCGCAATAAAAGCTGCTGGACCCAGAGCTTCATGATACTTAAGACCGTGGTAGGATGGTGAAGGTTCTGTAAATTCAGGAAACAGTCCATTGCCCCAATCAAACGTTCCCGCATCAATGATAGCTCCACCAATAATAGTTCCATTACCTGCTATGTATTTAGTCAATGAGTGGATGACAATATTCGCACCATGCTTAATGGGGTTGAGAAGAGCCGGTGTTGCTACGGTATTATCGACAATAAACGGCACTCTTGCAGCTTGGGCCGTTTTTGAAATGGCCTTTAGATCCAAGACATCTAGTTTTGGATTTCCTAGAGCTTCAGCAAAAAATGCCCGAGTGTTGGGTTGGACCGCTTTGGTGAAGTTTTTAGGATCATCCGGGTCGACAAAAGTTGTCGTAATCCCTAGACGTGGCAATGTATTACTCAAAAGATTGTAGGTTCCTCCGTAAAGACTATTGGATGACACAATGTGATCCCCAGTTTTCAGTAAAATCAACAAAGCAGTTGATAGTGCCGATGTTCCCGAAGCAGTGGCTACAGCAGCAATACCTCCTTCAACAGCAGCTAATCGCTGTTCCAATACATCATTGGTCGGGTTGTTTAATCTAGTGTAGATATACCCCAACTCGGCTAATGCAAACAGATTCGCTGCATGTTCCGCATTATTGAACACATAAGACGAAGTCTGATAAATAGGTACTGCTCGAGTACCTTGGGTGGCCGTTGTATCATGTCCAGCATGAAGGGCCTGTGTTTGTAATTGATGACTCATTTGTTTAATATTTAAAAGTTTTTATTAGAAAATTTGGTTTTTGATGATTTGAATATGATCGAGTCTTTCCCATGTAAAAAGCTCCATATCGTCGAATCTTTGTTGTTTGCCTTTGGCATCATGGAAGGTTTTGGATACTTTTCGGGGCGACCGCCCCATATGTCCAAAGACGGCTGTTTCAGAAAACATTGGGTTTTTCAGTTTCAAAAAATCAGTGATTCCCTCTACGGATAATTGGTCACTAAATATTTCTTTAACCACATGTGCCAAACGGGCATCAGTTAAAGATTTTCCATTTTTTAGTTCAAGATTTAATGTCCCATAGGTATCAATAAAAATAGACGATGGTTCTGGTTTGCCAATGATATAACTCAATTGAACCAATACTTGTTTTGCCACTTGTGCTTGGACTAAATTTTTAGCAATATACCGAGCCATATAAGCACCACTTCGATCAACTTTACTAGAATCTTTACCACTAAAGGCACCTCCGCCATGAGCTCCTCGTCCCCCATAGGTGTCCACAATAATTTTTCGTCCCGTCAAACCAGAATCTGCTATGGGACCTCCTTTTTTGGCCCAAGTTCCTGCGGGATTGATATGGTAGATTATTTGGTCATCAAAAAGATTAGAAATATTGGCGGGCAATTTTTCTTTCAGTTTTGAAAACAAAGCACTCTTTAAATCTTGCTTTATTTTATCTAGTGAAATGCCTTCTTCATGAAGCGTCGAAATGACTATATTATTGATTCGAAGGGGTTTGTGGTTTTCATCAAATTCAATGGTTACTTGTGATTTAGCATCGGGACCTAGGTAGGGTATTTCTCCTGATTTTCGAAGATTTGTTAATTCGTACAGAATCTTATGAGCTAAATAAATGGGAAGAGGCATGAGTGTTTTGGTTTGATTGGTCGCAAAACCAAACATAATTCCCTGATCTCCAGCCACCGTTTTGTCTTTTTGATTATCGGCTAATTCTTCAGACTGGTTTTGAATCAGATTTTTAATATCACATTCCTTTCCTGTAAAACCACCAAATTTTGTTTTGTCGACATAGCCAATGGATTCAATTTTATTTCGAACAATTTGCTCTATGTCTATTGTTTCTTCAGATTCGAATTCTCCAGCTAAAACAACATGATTGGCCCCGACTAATGTTTCAATAGCTACTTTACTGTTGGGATCAAAAGCCAAATAACAATCTAATAAGGCATCACTGATTTGATCAGCCACTTTATCAGGATGACCTGGTGATACAGATTCTGATGTAAATAAATATGCCATTCGGTTGCTTTAGTCATCAGTGGGAAAGATTGCAGAAATTTTAAAGCAACACTGCTTTAGCAATTTTTTTTAGAGGTTGCAATCAGTCAAATCCTTCCTCTGAATCGGGTGCAAAGATACATCAATTTTTATAAAAATGTTAAACTCACAAAAAATTCAATTTTAGAATTATTTTTTCAAATACAAGTTATGGAAGGGATTAGAATTTTTGGAGCTTTGGTATCTTGGTTAAACTAGAGAAAGTCCCATTCAAGACATTCAGAGTCGACGACTAGTGAGTTCGACAACAATCAGGAAAGTAAAAAAACAGGTGTCATTATTGATGCCAACCATTCTGACTATAAAAAGGCTATCGATTTTTCTTTTATTCCAATTGGACATCTACCCATTCACGTTCATGAGGAAAAAGAAAACAAAACGGCTAAGTTTACCATTAATCCATTAAAATTGATTCGTTCAAAAAAATTTAATACTTCAGAAATAAATAACATTCGTAAACTGATTGAAGAGAAAAAAGACCTATTTAAAGAAAAATGGCATGAAAACTTTAACGACTCACAAATCTATATTAGCTCAAGATTTATCTTTTACAGAGGATAAGATGATTGTTCACTATGAAAATGTTAATGAATTGATAGTTCCTCTTGAAAGGTTTCCAAGACTAAGAGATGCTGATTCAAATCAGCTTCAGAACTGGCGGTTCATTGGTGATGGAGAGGGTATTCATTGGCCAGCATTAGATGAGGATATATTAGTAGAAAATTTACTTGACTGTAAAAAACTATAGCTATAGATTCAAATACAGAGTGAGAAAAACCCATTGTTTACATAGTGGATAACACTTATGAAAAATCTTTAGTGTTGTAAGAAAAATTTAAAACTGACTTAGAAAAAGAGTTTTCTCAGACGTTTGAAGAAGTTAGCGTGGCGTCCGGTGCAGATCTTGCAGCATTTGCTACAGCTATTGATTTTGTTTCAGACTATTGGCCTGGCCTTTTAACTCTTTTCTTTTCGGCTAAATCCATAAAAGATAATTTAGAAATATGGAATTAAGTTGCAAAGAAGATACGTAGCTATTTTACTCGTGAAGACATCTTTTTAAATCGAGAAGCGACTGGCACGTTGGCCATCAATGCTGTTCTCGACGATTTAGGTGAATTACCGGACAAGATAGAATGTATTAGTTATCGCTGGATTCATCGATGGCTTGAAAAAAAAGAAGATGTCTCGAATCAATTGGGTATCAATCCCGGACCAGATGCCCCACATATAAGTGTAGCTATCCACGTTTTTAGAATTAGAGTCGATTATTTTGAATACGAGGTAACAATCAAACATCAATCTATTTTACTTAAACGACTATAATTTCTATGCGAACAGAAAATTAGAAAAGAAGACGATGAAATTTGATAATCTAAAAGAAACCATTGAATAGTTGATAGCCTTAGGTAAAGAAGGTGATTATTGGGATTTTAAACTTGTAAGAAACTATAGGGGAATCTCAATTAGTAATGGGGGAGAGATCCAAACACGAAGTCACTTGCCCATTCATTGGATGACCGATAGTAATACGTACCCGAATCCATGAAATGAGTGGATACGATACTAGAACAACTTAGAAACATTTTAAGTTGCTTTATAGTCTATCTGCAAGGTTTTATTTGTTAGTATTTCATAGTGTCATATCCGTTTGATTGGCTTAAAATATGCCATCTGCAGAAGATATAAATAATTTGGAGTCAAATGAAGACAACTATGAAAAATTTATCGGTACACAAAAACAGTACGGATCGTCAAGAAAAAAGAAATGTCTTAGTTTTTGCTCACAATTGTTATGTATGCCATAGTTCAAATTCTTTAAACATTAACAATAAAAATTATCCAAAGGGGATTCCAATAAAAAACGAACCTATCGATGGAGATTAGAGTAGATAACTAGAATGAGGAGAACGACGCTTTAGTGATTAACTCCTGTAAAAAGAAAAGGGTTTTACTCGATATCTTTGAGCAACTAACAAAACACAATATGGTTTAACCATTCTTTGGTGTTTTTAAGACAATATAGGATGTCTTCTTTTGAATAAAACTTTTCCAAAGATTGAATATCCTCTTCAAATGAATCTTCATTGGTTATAGATAAAAATCTAGGGATGATAATGTATTTATGTTTTTCAATATCTAAACGATTCATATCAATATTCCAAAATTCTTCTCTAGATAACGGTCAACGGATAGCATTCATTTGCTTTATAGGTCTCATTGAAATGCAGCTTTAGGAAGTTAGTGAATTTAATAGGTCATGCCTCATACCTATATTTTTTGAGATTTATGTACATGTATGCTCCATGTTGGTGCCATTCTATCGTTCTTGAAACTTCACTACTTGATTACTTATAAGCCAAAGGTCTTACCCAAACCCCACCCATTTTCTAAAATTTTTATAGACAGATGCTCTTCCAAATGCCAGTCAGTATGTTTTTTGTAGCATTCATATCAGAATAACTACATTCAAAGCAATGAATTATTTTAGATTGTATCTTCATATTGTTTTTCTTATTAATCACATCGATTACACACTTGTGATTTATAGGCTAGATTCACTCTGTGAATCATCGATTTTTCCATTAAATACTATTCTAATTGATACCGACCTATACCTAAGATCTTTTACAAGTTCTACCTGCATAAGAATCAATCGAAAACTCTCAACGATTTTTAGAGATAAGATAATCCAACTTGGTTTGAATTTGTTGATCTCCATCTCTTATTTCTTCTTTTAAAGACAGATTTTTGTCTGTAATGACTCGTTCCCAAACTTGATTCGTCATCACTGCAATTAATACATTGATAAAAATGACCAACATGAACAAAGCATAAGACAACATATACCCTTTCCCAATCATTGGAGAAACTATAGATTGATTCTTTATTTCTTGATATCCTTCGATAAATCCATCAAATAGGACATTGAATAAAGAAAATATTCCAGCATGAAGTGTACTAAAATCCATCACCCCAAAATCGGTTTTTTCAAAAATTAAAACGCCCAGCGAAGCATATAAAAACAACATCAATAGCATCAAGATTAAAAAGACACTGATGGTTTTGAGTGCTAAAAAAATGCGATGGGGAATAATTTTAAGTTCTCGGTGAATGCTAAACAAACGTAACAATCGAAAAATACGAACCAGTCGAGCAATAAGAATAAAAGCGACATAATCCCACCGAATGATGATGGAGGTGGCAATGGAAGCAACGACAATCAAAGTATCAAAGATCAACCATCGCTTTTCGACTGCTGTATTTTGATAATAGATTTGTTTGGCCACATGGCTTAATACAATGGCCTTTCGACTTAGAGACCATTTAACCCAGCGAATCAATATTTCGAAAGTGAATAGACCAATCAACACACTTTCGACAAAATGAGACCAAAAGGGATATTCTAAATCGTACATTTCTAATATCACTTGAATTGTGGATGCCAAAATCAAGAGAGTAGAAAAAGCTTCGAGTTTGTTTATTGAAATGTATCGGAAACTCAAAGAGTCAAACACTCTTTCCATAAAAACCATACTAGCTTTCCTTTTCGTTTGGTTTGACCACAATTGGTGATGGAAAGATTCATTAAAATCCTAAATCTCAATCAAAAACCAATCTAGATGATTGATACGTGGCTTCTATAAACTCTTAATCTATCAATCTACTTATGGGGCAACATATTTCTGTAAAAGAGAAATCAATAAAAATAGTAAGTGTCTCAATCACAGTTATCAAAGAGTCGGCAACTTGCAATTCGATGTAAAGCCTCTTTTTGAATGCATGTTTGATATTAGTTATTCTACAGCATCAGCCACAAAGTCATTTTCGGCCCTATTTTGATTCATTTCTTGTTCCATTGGTACCTCTTTCACGTAGGTATCCCAATGGGGTTTGGCCAAAATGGGAGCCAATACCAATCCAATCAGACAAGTCAGTTTAATCAATATATTCATTGATGGACCTGAGGTATCTTTAAAGGGATCACCAACCGTATCGCCAATAACGGCTGCTTTATGAGCCTCGGATCCTTTATAGTACGTTTTGCCTTTGATTTCGATACCTGCTTCAAATGATTTTTTAGCATTATCCCATGCTCCACCAGCATTGTTTTGGAAAATAGCCCACAAGACACCCGAAACAGTAACACCTGCCATATAACTTCCTAAAGCTTCAGCACCCATGGTAAATCCAATGATTGCAGGAGTCAAAATCGTGATGAATCCTGGTAAAATCATTTCATTGAGTGCCGCTTTGGTTGAAATGGCAACACATTTTCCGTATTGGGGCTCTCCTTTACCTTCCAAAATACCCGGTATTTCACGAAACTGTCTTCTGACTTCTTCGACCATTTGCATAGCCGCTCGACCAACCGCTTTCATGGCTAATGCTGAAAAGACCACGGGGATCATCGCTCCCACAAAAAGAGTCGCCAGTACTTTAGCTTTAAAAATATTAATCCCATCGATGCCTGTAAAGGTGACATAAGCAGCAAACAAAGCTAGTGCTGTCAGAGCAGCAGAAGCAATGGCAAACCCTTTACCAATAGCAGCCGTTGAATTTCCCACCGAATCCAAGATGTCGGTTTTTTCACGGACTTCTTTAGGTAAATCAGACATTTCAGCAATACCCCCAGCATTATCAGCAATGGGGCCAAAAGCATCAATCGCTAATTGCATGGCCGTAGTGGCCATCATAGCTGAAGCTGATATGGCCACACCATAAAATCCAGCTAATTCATAAGAAGTCCAAATAGCAGCAGCAAATAAGATGATGGAACTAAACGTCGACATCATTCCTGTAGACAATCCAGCGATGATATTAGTTGCGGCTCCTGTAGAAGAATTCTTAGCAATATCATTGACCGGTTTTTTTCCCAATGAGGTATAATATTCTGTAAATAGAGAAATGGCATAGCCAACGGTGAGTCCAACGATGGTAGCCCAAAACACATGGATACTCGCCACTGATTTGGGTTCAGAATCAAAAAAAGTGATGCCAGATAACGTTTCAGGGAGCATCCATTGTATTAAAAAATACCCTGCAATAGCCGTTAAAACAATCGCTGTATTGTTTCCTAGATTTAGAGCCCTTTGAACTTTTGCTTCAGATTTTGCTTTGGAAGAAATACGCACCAAAAGAGTGCCTAGAATCGAAGTGATGATTCCTACTCCCGCAATGACTAGTGGCAGTATAATGGGACCCATACCATGAAAAGCATCTTCAAACTGTGAACCGATTGCCAAGGACATGTCTTTAATGATGTAATTTCCCAAAACCATCGCAGCCAACACAGTTGCAACATAACTACCAAATAAATCAGCCCCCATTCCAGCCACATCGCCTACATTATCGCCCACATTATCCGCAATGGTTGCAGGATTTCTAGGGTCATCTTCCGGGATTCCTGCTTCCACTTTTCCAACTAAATCGGCACCAACATCGGCCGCTTTGGTATAGATTCCCCCACCCACACGTGCAAACAATGCAATGGACTCTGCTCCCAAAGAAAATCCAGCCACAGATTCAAGCACAATTGTCATGGTCGTATAAAAATCACGCGGATCAAATGATGTTTCAATAAACAAGAGTAAAAACAGCGATAGTCCCAATACGGCTAATCCTGCAACGCCCAATCCCATGACTATTCCTCCACCAAAAGAAATATTGAGTGCTTTTGAAAGACTGGATTTGGCAGCCTGTGCTGTACGTGTATTGGCTTTGGTGGCCATACGCATGCCTATATTCCCAGCAAATCCAGAAAATACGGCTCCAATGATAAAGGCAGGAATGATCAACCAATTAGTGGTATCAACCGATTTTGAAAGGAAGTAAAGCCCAATGGAAGCTAGAATAACAAACACCAATAGTAATCGGTACTCCGCATTTAAAAAAGCAAGAGCTCCTTTTCGGATATTCTGTGAAATCGATTGCATTTTAGAGTTTCCTGGATCCGTACTGCTGACCCATCTCGCTCGAAATATCATATACAGTAAGCCAACCAATGATAGAGCAATGGGTAAGTAGATGATATCAGGATGTAGCATGATGATTTGTTTTGTGAGTCAAAAATACCAATTTACCCTCTATGCCATTTTGAGAGTGATTGATTAAATGTACATTACTTTTTTGACTGCTTTCATGACATCATCACTATTGGGCAACCATTCAGCCAATAGGACGGGAGAAAAGGGAGCGGGAGTGTCAGCGGTATTGATTTTTTCAATTGGTGCATCCAAATAGTCAAAGAGTTGATTTTGAACTTGAAAGGTGATTTCTGTCGATATATTTCCCAATGGCCAAGCTTCTTCCAATATGACGAGTCGATTGGTTTTTTTTACTGATTCAAAGATGGTTTGATAATCTAACGGTCGAACCGTTCGTAAGTCAATCAATTCACAGTCAATCCCCTCTTTTTCTAATTGTTGGACGGCTTTTTTAGCTTCTTTAAAAATTTTACCAAACGATACTATGGTGACATCTTTTCCTTGACGCACTACATCGGCAACACCAATGGGAATCAGGTATTCTCCTTCGGGCACTTCTCCTTTATCACCATACATCTGTTCCGATTCCATAAAGATCACTGGATCATCATCTCGGATAGCACTTTTCAGTAGTCCTTTGGCATCATAGGGGTTAGAAGGGACAATCACTTTGAGTCCGGGACAATTGGCATACCAACTTTCAAAAGCTTGCGAATGGGTAGCTGCTAATTGCCCTGCCGAAGCCGTTGGTCCTCGAAAAACAATGGGACAAGGAAACTGACCTCCCGACATCTGACGAATTTTAGCCGCATTATTGATGATTTGATCGATACCTACCAGTGCAAAATTGAAAGTCATGAATTCAATAATGGGGCGATTACCGGTCATGGTGGATCCCACACCAACTCCTGCAAATCCCGCTTCAGAAATGGGGGTATCAATAACTCTTCGCTCACCGAATTCATCCAACATTCCTTTGGATGCCTTATAAGCCCCATTGTATTCGGCCACTTCTTCACCCATCAAATAGACCGTTTCATCTCTTCGCATTTCTTCAGTCATGGCCTCACAAATGGCCTCTCTAAATTGAATCGTTCGCATTACAAAATAGCACCCAAAGTTAATCAATTCCAGTCCACAGAACAATAGTCCTTGTTATGCTTAACCTAATGGACAAATGAACTGAGGCAATCTACATACGAAATCTAATTGATTTGAATCAAGTGATCACACAACGACTAGAATCCAATGATTCTTACTATTGAAGACCCCATAAAGCAAAAGATCACGAACATTTCCAGATCATTGAAATGGTTTATTCATTGATTCTTCATGACCATTCGAATTTGATCGAATAATCGTCTCAAGCAATCAATTAGCAGGTGATTTTAAAAATTGCACTATTAAGTTTAACTTTAAAGTTGTTCTAATTGTAAAAGATAATGAGTACTTCTTCCGCCGCGTTGCATCATTAGAATCCCTTTTCGATTCAAATCTTGTAAATCTCGCTTAGCCGCCGCTCTGGAAGTTTTCGTGATTCCCATATATTTTCTGATATTCATCCCCCCTTTAAATCCTTTTGGACCTTCTTTGAATATTCTGTTAATCACTTTTGTTTGTCGATCATTTAACTGATTTTTCCACAAATCAAAAAATTTGGTTTTTTTTAGCGTGAATTCAATGCTATGTTTTGTTTCCATTTGAGAAAGGTGAATGGTCTTAATGAAATAGTGCATCCATTCTGTTATTTCGTTTGTTCTTTGTGCTCTTTTGAGATAATCGTAGTACTGTTTTCTATTTTCTTGAATGGTTTTGGATAGGTTTAACAATACAGGATAGCCCATATCTTGTGAAATCGCTTTTTCTGAAAGGGCACGACCTATTCTTCCGTTTCCATCTTGAAAAGGATGGATCGATTCAAAATAAAGATGTGCCATTGCGGATCGAACTAATGGGATAGCCATTGTTTTTCGCGAATCGTTATACCATTTGATAAACCGTCCCATTTCTTTTGGCACATTTACAGATGGAGGAGCCTCAAAATGAACAACCCTTTTATACTCAGGACCTGAAATGATTTGCACAGGGATTTTACTCTTTCTCCAAAAACCTACTTTCATCTCTCCTTCTTTTCCCTTCATGACTGCTTGATGCCAATTGAATAACGTTTGTTTTGTCAATCGTTTATTAAAATCTTTACGAACTTGATTCATGACCTCAACCATACCTATGGCTCGAACATCTCTTATACTTTTTTCATCCACTTCAAAGCCTAGATTTTTCATGACTGATTTTCTTACACTATCCTCATGGAGGTGTTCATCTTCAATTTCTGATGTTTTCATGGCCTCGTTAACCATCATATCGATGATCGTTTCTATTTTATCTCTTTTCGAAAATCCTTCAACCATTCTAGAAACCCGACCCGTTGATTCCATAAATTGATAGATCAAGGGAGTGATTGATGAAAGATCATACTTAAAATCTAGCCAATCATCTAATTCCCAATTATACAACATTCGATTACTATTTGGCTCAAATATAGGGGCTTATATACTTAAGTAAGAAAAGCCATCCTGTCATTAACCATCACTAAATATTATTATTTTTTGGTGATGATTCTAAAATGATTATCTTTGAGGTATGATAACGCCCGAGGAAGAGCAATACATTATCCAATTAATGACTCCTTTTGAGCCTAAGAAATTAGGTATCACCTCTTTTCAACGAAACGACCATGATCTTTCCATTGTTTATGATTTTAAAAAATCAATCAGTTACTTTCAATTAATGGACGCTGTCTTACCACTAGAAACTTATTTCAACAAAACGATTCATATGATTCACTACGATGCGATTTTCCCACCGCATCGAGAAAAACTGCTTCAACAAACTCGTTTTTTTTTCGATGACCAAAAAAGAGATAGAAAAAATACAGGAGCAACTATCGCATATTGAAAATTCCATTCAGGATTTCTACATTATCATTCATAATTTGGATAAGGAATCTTTTATCAACGATATCAAAACACAATTTGCTTGCATTCACGCCATTTACTGTATTCAAGAAAGTATCTATCAAATACAAAAAATTCATAAGGATATTAGAACCCTATATCCTACGATTGAATGGGCTAAAATCATCAAATTAAGAACAGATATTGCCCATGAATATTTTCAATTACATATCGATACCTTATGGCAAACGGTCATAGCAGATATTCCTCGTTTGGATCGAGAAATCCCTCTTTTCAAAGCTTTTATTAAAAAATTGCAAAAAGGTTTGATTCCAAACACATCTCCAAAACGATGACCTCTATTTTTGGCACTTAAGTATATAATCCTCCAAATATAAGGGGGGGGGTTCGAGCCAAATAAAGTCGTTATTTGGCTCATGTTTTTTCTATAGCATAACGTTTTCTGCTGAGACTTTTTGAGGCTCTTTTATTTTTTTGCCTTGTTCTCAAACCATTCTGGCAATCAAACCAATGCACTTCCATTTGGAAATCATCGCCTGAGACACGTCATAGTGAACAGACATTTCTTTTAAAGTTCCACGTTCTTGAATCGCATCGATAGCCACAATGGCTTTCAATTTTGCAGTATGTTTTTTGCTAGCCTTGATGTCACTGTAGATTGTGGTTTAAAAATTCGGGAGTCCTCCATTCTAACCGTTTCATAACCTTTTTGAATTTTTGAATACAGCCATTGAGTTTTTATGGACATAGCGTCACCATTAGGAAAGAGCCCCCCTATTTTGTTGTTAAAAAGGTGTTATCTTTACCTAACCTTATTCCAAGAGGTGACGAAATCATTAACGATAATGATTACTAACGAAATAATATGAGCGATAAAGTAGCGACGATACAAGATATCAAGGATTTATTAGAACCCTTATCTAACAAAATTGATGATAAATTTGGGCATCTTGATGATAAATT
>JAPORT010000149.1:14573-23544 GCA_026710085.1 Flavobacteriaceae bacterium
CATCTTGAAAAGCGAATTGATGGGCTTGAGATTAAGTTTGATAAAATGCGAGTGGACTTAAATTCTATGGACAAAAAGAATTGATAATAATGGCACCAATATCAAGTGGATTATCAGAATTGGAAGTGCTATTATCATTGGAGGTGGACTAATCGCTAAATTCTTTGGATATATTTAAAACTCAAAGTTGCTATTATTCTTAGGGAATTATATTCTCTCGTAACCACTGGCTAAAATAAATTTGGAAAATGGGATTTCGTGACTTTGTGGGATACCTCAGAAAAAAATTAAATAAACAAGCTCATTTTGTAAAAATGGAATCATTACCTGCTTTCAAACCATCTTAAAAGGCATATATTCTAAATGATGAACAGCCATTTTACGTTGATAACGATAGCTTACAACGATCTGAAGTATTGAAACATCATCGAAAATGAAATCAATGAAAAAAAACCAAAGTCTTTCTCAAATTAAATATGATGATGTTTTTGAAAAACATCATATCTGGGATTATCGAACCGATCATTTAACCTTAGAAGCCAAAGAACTCATCATTCCCAGAGTCATTCGTCATCCGATCGATTTTGAAAAAAATATATTGCTTTTAGAACAATACTATTCTCCAGAAATAATTTATGATGTCTTAGAGAAAACAACAGAATTACTTTTTGATCATACGTTAATAACCGTTTGCCAACGGTATCAAAAACCATTGTTTTCAAGATTGACGCCATCCTAATCAAACCACATTTTGAATGAAAGCAGTTAGTGATGCATTAAAAGAAACGATTGAAACGTTACAACAATTAGAAACATTAAAAAGATTCGGATTTGGTTTGGCTGGCGGAACAAATATCGCCTTACGACTAGAACATCGCATGTCAATAGATATTGATTTGTTTACCAATCAAATCATTGGTGACAAAGGATACACCATGATTGGAGAAGAATTAATCGATGTTATAAAAATTGATCCCAAACAATATCATTATCATTTTCAAAATAACAATGAAAAATTCGGAAGTAGTAAATTAATGTATCCCCTATCGGATGGGAAAAAAATTAAAGTAGATATTATTGATAATGTTCAACGATTAAATCCTTTAGAAACGAAAAACAATATCTCGTTATTATCATTAAAAGACGTTGGTGTTCAAAAATTGATCGCATTAGGTGGCCGTGTTCATAAAAAAGACTTTTATGATTTAGATCATATCACCGATCAAATATCATTGATGGATTTGATGGCTCATTTAGAAACTAAATTGAAACAATACCCTTATCCTCAATACGATTCTATTTTTGAGAAAAATCTTTTAGGGTATCCGACACAACGAACTAAATTGTTATTATCTTACATTGAATTATATCCCGGCGAATATGATCATCAATTAAGACAACAAACCATCCAACCCATTCGAGGAAGGACTTGGGAGGCTTCCGAAAAAAGTTGGATTCAAAAAGCCAGACAAGTCATTTATCAAAATGATCGGTACCCTCAAGATCTATTCAATATAAAAACCCTAAAAAAGGATGTGTCTCTTCAAAAACAACAAGATGAATATGGCTATGGGTATTAGTAGAGAGGAGTCATTTTGTATGCCTTTTGGCACTTAAGTATATAATCCCCCATTTTTGGGGATAATACAAAGCGGAACATTTCATTTAATTCTATTATTAAGATATTCGAAATACTATAAAAGTTTAATTGAATTTCCATTAATTTTATTTTGCATTTAAAACGATTCTATGGACCTAGTCAAATTAGTAGTTGAGGGAATTTACAGTGAATTTCAGGCTTCTGCTTTTTTGATGATTTTAGCAGAAGAAGATGGAGACAAACAGATGCCCGTGGTCATTGGAGGATTTGAAGCTCAGTCCATAGCACTGAGTTTAGAAGAAAAAATTAAACCACCAAGACCTCTTTCCCATGATCTTTTTAAAGTTTTTTCTGATTCCTTTGAAATCAAAGTCAGTAAGGTGGTCATCACTGATTTAAAAGAAGGTGTTTTTTTTGCTTCATTACATTGCCAACAAGGAAAAACTGAAAAAGTAATCGATGCGAGGACATCTGATGCCGTGGCTATAGCACTCCGTTTTAAAGCTCCTATCTATGCCTCAAAGTCCGTCTTGAAAAATGCCGGTACTACAAACATCAAAATTAATTTAACCATCCAAGAAACTCCCAAAGAGACTGACTGGAAAAAAATAATGATTGATGAAAAACTCACTAAAGAAGAAATAACTCAAATACTTCAAGCTCTGACTGAAAATGAATTAGATGAAGCATTAAACCACGTGGTTAAACTTGAGAAATACGAAATTGCCGCTCACATTCGTGATGAAATAAACATACGTCAATCTTCTAAGTCTTAGATTTGTTAAAGGTTCATTTGTATTTGTCGTTCAATTATTAACTGTATCAAAAGAAAAACTCATTAGAAAACAATGGATCACCAAAAACCCCACTAAAAAAGAATCGAGGACTTAAAAGGCTCGATAACAAATCTTATCAAATCTCATAATGAAAGGTTTGGTATGATAAGGACCAAAATAGTAGAGTAAAAAAACAAACTGTCCTATTTTAGCAAACTAAGTGATAAAATTCACGAACTTGAGGGATAGTAGAAATGTTATAGAAGACATACATGCTGACATAACAGATATAACGCTAACATAGTAGATACGATAAAAACCAAATGAAATAAAAAACAATGAACCAACAAAGGGTAACCAATAAACAGCTATTAGACGCTATTAATGAAACGAACAAGGGGATAACCAAACGTTTAGATGATATAGAAAAGGAGGTAAAGGGAATGAATGATAAGGTTAATAACACGGCTAATAATGTTAAATGATTATAGGAGTAGGGAGTACAACTATATTATCTATCATAGGAGCTGTAGTAACCTTATTTACAAACAAATCATAACCAACATAGCATCATTACTGTTGAAAAAATGAATGTGAGATACGAACATAAAACAATAATCAAAATGAAAGCAAACCCATTTCCCTCCGTTACGGTCATTTGGGACGATAAGCCAGGCTCACCTAAATGTGTAATCCCACTAGGGGTTAGAAAATCTACAATCCAACCCATCAATTAGTACTCAAATATCCAACACTAAAAATGATAACCAACGCCCTATAGGAGCTTTTTAGAAACCTCTACCAACATATTAGACGCCTTAAGTTTAGATACCATAGATAGATTAAATACTAAAGTCAGTTTAAAAAAACTAGAAAACGACCGATACCAACTACCAAGCAAATTCATAGGAGTTAGGGAGTTGAGTAAAGTTGTAACAGAATCAACCCATTGAAACCATCAAAGTGAAACAGTATCTCGATTTATTACAACATATCTTGAATCATGGTGCTGAAAAATTAGATCGAACGGGGACCGGAACAGTCAGCGTTTTTGGTTACCAGATGCGCTTTGACCTAGCGGCTTCATTTCCTATTGTCACAACAAAAAAAATCCATTTAAAATCGGTGATTCACGAGTTATTGTGGTTTTTAAATGGTGAAACGAATATTGATTACCTCAAAACCAATGGGGTTCGGATTTGGGATGCATGGGCTGATGAAAAAGGTGATTTGGGGCCCATATATGGCTACCAATGGAGAAACTGGAATGGAGATGGTATTGACCAAATCAAAGAGGTTTTAAAACTACTAAAAGAGAATCCAGATAGTCGCAGAATGCTGGTAACGGCATGGAATCCTAATGTACTTCCTGATACATCAAAGAGTTTTTCAGAGAATATAGCCAATGATAAAGCGGCTTTACCACCTTGCCATGCTTTTTTCCAATTTTATGTTGTCAATGGCAAACTTTCTTGTCAATTATATCAAAGAAGTGCTGATGTGTTTTTAGGTGTGCCATTTAATATTTCTTCTTATGCCTTGTTGACATTAATGATGGCTCAAGTCAGTGGATTTCAACCAGGAGAATTCGTCCACACTTTTGGAGATGTTCACATATACAACAATCATTTTGAACAGATTCATTTACAACTCAGCAGAAAACCTCGAAAACTTCCTCAGATGAAAATAAACCCTGATGTCAATGATTTATTCAAATTTCAATTTGAAGATTTCGAACTCATCGGTTACGACCCCTACCCTGCAATAAAAGCCAAAGTGGCAGTATAAATCTATACTGTCAATCGAGCTCTTTGTATTGTCTTCATCAATAAATCAACATCTTTTGGAGTATTGTAAAAATGTACCGATACTCTAATGCCATTTCCCCTTAATGATGTCTGTATTCCTTTTTCTTTGAGTTTCTTGTGGAATAATGGATCTAGTTTCAAATTAAAAATACTGCTGTGGTTTTTTCTCTTTTGTCCCATTTCATCAAGCAATTCCAATTCAGAAAGTTTGTGTTTCAAATACTGACAACCCTGATTTTTTTTATCCATTAACTTTTCATAATCCCACTCAAAAAGTTTTTCTATAGCGAATTTTAAACTGGATACGGCTCCTAAATTGACATGTCCCACCTGAACTTTTGATTCTAACTCCCTTAAAGAGGTGTTGGTTTTTTTCAGGAAATGGTCAGAAAAACATAAAATCCCGCTTCCAAATCCTGCCAATAGCCATTTGTAGGAACTCAATGCCACGACATCAAAAGGAGAATCATTCATTTCAAATAATTCGGTTCCGACGAATTGAGTGGCATCTCCTAGGATTAGTAAATTAGGATGTTCTTGTTTGATCTTTTTTAAGTGTTCAAAATCAACTTTTAAACCACTGATGTATTGAACAACACTTAAGAGTAAAACATCTATCTTTCGTTTTCCGATCTCTTGAACCATTTTTTGTTCCAGATCATGCGTTATTGGCATTTTGGTTATTTGAAAATTCCTTTCATCAACGGCTTTTGTCAATGATGGATAATCATCTTCTAATATCAATACTTTAGATTGTTGACTAAGGCAATCCAAAGCAAATCGAATACCAGAAGACAAACTATTCGTTATCAAGGTTTTGTCATTATCAGAACCAATCAGTTGTGAGGCCAACTTTCTAGTTTCAGAAAGTAGTGTATCACTTTTTGATTTGTAATCCCATATCGATTTGAACAGTTGATGATCGTATTGAGAACGATATTTGATTAAACTTCGAGACATCAAACCAACATACGCTGTATTGAAATAAGCGTGGTTTTTGGTGATGGGAAATTCTTTTCGAAACAACTATTTGAATTTGTAAATTGTCACCAAAATTAATTATTTAAATAGGTCATAGATGAAGCAAAAACCATTGATTATCATTTCTGCTTTGGCCGAAAATCATGCAATTGGAGTTAATAATACCCTGCCATGGCGTTTACCAAATGACATGAAACGATTTAAACAGTTAACCTATGGATTTCCTATGATTATGGGTAGAAAAACATATGAGTCCATGAAGGGATTGTTACCAGGAAGAAAACATATTGTCATGTCTCGTAAAGAACCACAACATAGCACAAAAGATCTCGTTTTTGTGAACGATATTGATTCGGCTATAAAAGAAACCAAAGGTTCTGAAAAAGCATACATTATTGGGGGGAGTTTTATTTATGCTCTTTTTATGGATATCGCCACCCATATGGAATTGACGCATATCCATCATCGATTTGAAAAGGCCGACACTTTTTTCCCGGCAATTGATGATAACCAATGGAAAGTTACCAGCCAAATCGAACATCCAATTGATGAAAAACATGCGTTTGAATTTACCTATAAAACATACCAAAGAATATGAAATCTGCTTTATTATTTCCAGGTCAAGGATCTCAGTATCCGGGAATGGGTAAAAATCTATACGATCAATTTGAAATAGCCAAAAAACGTTTTGAAACGGCCAATGAAATATTAGGTTTTGATATTACCGAATTAATGTTTGGTGATGATGCTCAAGTTTTAAAACGAACCGATGTGACCCAACCATCTATTTACCTGCATTCAGTCATTCTTTTTGAAATGATAAGAAACAAAATATCTCCTTCGATGGTTGCTGGACATTCCCTCGGAGAGTTTTCAGCGGTAGTGGCATCCAGTGCTTTAAGTTTTGAGTCTGGATTGAAACTAGTCATTACAAGAGCCAATGCCATGCAAAAAGCATGTGAACGGAATCCTGGATCGATGGCAGCCGTCATTGGATTGGATATCAAAACTGTCGATACCGTTTGTCAAGAAACATCTGGCACTGTTCAAGCTGCTAATTATAATTCACCAGGTCAAATAGTGATTACTGGTGAAACATCTGCTATTGAAAAGGCTTCTGAAAAACTAAAATCAAAGGGCGCCAAAAGAGTTTTGTTGCTTCCTGTTAGTGGTGCCTTTCATTCTCCTTTGATGGAAGAAGCCAAAGTTGAATTAGCACAAGCTGTGGAGAACACAACATTTTCGACTCCTGAATATCCAATATATCATAATGTCAATTCCAAACCGTCTCATTCTGTAGATGAAATAAAATCCAACCTTGTTGAACAGTTAACATCTCCTGTGTTATGGCAACAGACGATTGAAAATATAGGGAAGCGAGGGGTATCGGTTTTCTATGAAGTGGGGCCTAAAAATGTGTTGAGCAACTTGAATAAAAGAATTCTTCCAAATTCAGAAGTCATCCACGGAGAAAGTTTGCTTTGATTCAACTTATAAACAAACTTGAGTCTATAAAAAACATCCCTTAGTAGATAAGGTTTTAGACTTTAATGTTTTAGAAAGTTTTTTATTTCTTTGATTGTCTTACGTAAATCTGCTACAACCCATTCATGTTTTGCTTCAAAATGTGAGTGAATATGTTTTTATAGTTCAACAAATCGATCCGCCAGCACTTTGAAGTCAATCCTTAAGCCGTTAAATCATGATCTTAAAAAAATGAAAGACTTAGAAGTCGGGGATCGAGTTCGATGGTATGAAGATTTTCATACGATTCAAACTTATGAGGTACTGTCGGTTGAAAAAGCCGAGCAACATTGGAAACAAGAAGTCATCAATCCATTGACGCTTGTTCATGTGAAACGCTTAAACGATGGCCATTTGGACTCCTCGACCATCCCATCGAATCGATGTATCGAAATACAACGATGATGATGAAAACTCAGAATAGGAATGAAGTAAGGATTCGATTATGGATCATTGGTTGTTTGGTGATGGTCATGACGATGAGCTACGCTCAGGATGATGCCGATTGTGGCTGTGGTCAGCCATTGCTTGTTTTATTGATAGGCCAAGAACCTTTTCATGCTCTCTTGATCACCAAACCCAAAGGATTAACCTTATTCACCACGAAAGGAGAATATCGCATTTGGCAGAATAATGATTATCTGTACAAACGATTTGATAAAGAACGCTATCTCACTCAGGAAACTTCGGCTTGTCAGCAATTACAACATCTTTGGCGAAAGCTGAGTGTCGAAAGCCAAGAAAAGAAAGCTCTTCGTTTTGGAACTCGCTTGAATCATCTGGTCAGCCGAGCTAAAATCAATTATCATCAGATGGGAACTTGTTTACCCATCACCTATCGAGTGGAGTGATGTCGACTTATGCCTTTGAAAAGCTCCAACAAGACCAGGAGCGAAAATGGGCGACAAGCCATTATCAAGTCTATTATTTGGATTACCTCAATCGTTTACGTGCTGTTCCGCATATGAATGCTCAGGATGTGGGATTGCATGTGGCTTGTCATGGGGATATGGTGTTTAATCATCAGCGGAACAAACATTGTTTTTCGATTAATCCTACTTTTTTAAAAGTTTTTCAAAAGGATTTGATGGATTTTGTAGGACATGAGTCAGCTCTTCAAAAAGCAGTGGGTGTCTTGGAAGACCATATCGATGATCTATGGGATAACAATCAACGCATTCATTTGTTGGATTGGTCAGAAATCAAAAGTTCTTTTCAGGGAGCTTTACCGATGGAAGATTTACAGGAACAATGGCGATATTTGGCAGAAATCCAAACCACTTTCGATTGTCTTCATGGTCATAGCAACACCTATCATCATCTGTCCAAAGAATTCAATGATCTGAAATACTATCGTCATCGGCTGAGCGATGCTTTATTACCTTCTTATTTGATTGAATTAAGCCACAAAGCCATTGAGAAAATCATTCCTCAAATCAATCGACAAATCCGACAGACCATCGAAAAAGAAGGGTGGTCTCTCCAAAAAGAGGAAACTCAGACATCCCACCATCGATGATGCCCGAAGTTTTGTTGGGCTATTGGAAGAAAAGACGATGGCTCAGGAAAAGAGAAACTTTTGAAAAAGAGTTAGCTATCGTCACATCGATGAATGATCATCGGATTCACTTACCGCACGTGCGTCAGAAAAGATTAGAAAAAATAGATTTTTGGAAAGCCTCCCAAGTGGAAGAATCCACCTCTCGGATCGTTTCAATCAAAAGTTGAAGGTTGTCTCGGTGGTTTCTTGGATACCGAAGCCATCGTCTTTTTTCCATAAGTTTCGATGAGGTGATGTCGCAAGGATGGAATCGGAACCCCGCACAAACCATGACTGTTCATATCGATAATGCCTTTAGCCTCAATGATATCGTATAACTCTTCTGCTTTTTTTTCGGATAAGGATGTTGCAAAAGAAGCGATGATGTCTTTTTTCAAAAAGGTGGTGTTTAATGATTCCAGAGACTGCACGACAAGTTGCCGATATTCATACGGAATACCATCATAACGTTGGTCATAATACAAATCCTTCAAATGATTTCCATAGTCTAAAACTTGTTTTAATGTTTTCTCGCTAAGAGTTTCTTGTGGTTTCAAGTACTCCGATAGAGCGTGACAATAAGCTTCGATATGACTCGGCCAGCCGTCAGTCTGCTTGGTGATGGCATTCAGCCATCGTTTCGTGTCGCTGGGTGTTTTGATTTCTTTTTGAAGCCAATCATCAAGGATTTGTCGTTCTGCTTCGGCTTCCAGCCTTCCTAATCGGTGAAAACAAAGTCGAT
>JAPORT010000015.1 GCA_026710085.1 Flavobacteriaceae bacterium
AGAATTATAAAATTTCACTCGATACAGTTTTATCGTAAAGACCAATCTCTGAGTTTCTGTGTTTAATTATTCCTGTATACTTTAGTGAGGCATCTTCATACCGTTTGAACGAAAACAGCTTCATTTAAAAGTTGCGAATTAAACAATTCTAAGTTAACTAGAAGATCAAAATCTTCTATAGTCAATCCAGTGACTTTTCAAAATAGTTGAGACTCAAATTGTTGAATCACATCTTTTAAGACTCTTTCTCTGTAATCTGTAAGATACATGAATATGGGAATACGAGTAAGAAATTTTTGAAGCTTCTTTTGAAGTAATTTTCGATGTTTTCTGGCAAGCTTTTCTTCTTCGGTCAATTTATTAGAAGGTTTTAGATTGTCCTCTTTTAGTTTTTTACTTTTTCGGATTTATTGATAATAAAGATGGGCTGCCCAATGTTGCGTGGGGGCTCGATTGTCAAAGTAATAGCATTTGGTGTGTTTCTTCCCTTCCCATTGAATGATTTTGCGAAAACTCGATGGAACGGTCGCCCCGGTATTCAGTCGACGGCTATTTTCATCAAAAATCAATTCGATCCGAACACACATTCGACGTTGATAATAAAAGGCTTGTTTTCGGAGGTGTTGTTCTAAAGCCCTCCACGCCCCACGATTGAGAGATTGATGTTGCGGAGCAGCTTTAACAAAACTAAACGTGGATCGTAAATCGTCTCAATCATCATTGAACGCTACTGCAGGGGCTAAATGGCCTTTATCCCAAACATTTTTACAGTAATCAGGATCACCCGAAGTATGGACACCTGGTTCGCCATGAAAGTCGAGTCCTTTTCGAGACCATTGGGTTTTTGATGTTGGGGCGAATGGTATATTCCAACCAATTCGGTTGTTCTAGCACTCATTATAGGACACCCGAAAAATATCATTTTCAATGAGCACATGGGTGCGTTTTTCTTGTGACGATAGGAGCAGAGCTCCCAGCAAAAAGAGAGGGATGGACAATCGGATCATCGAGGACGGGGGGCTTGAGAGGTAGGTTATTGTTTCTCTAAAGACTGCTCTATGGTTTCGAGTATGGATAAAACTTTCGTTTGCAATAAGGGGAAATCATGTTGGACGGCTTTCCAGAGTAGTTGTGTGTTCAACCCTTTCCAGAGATGGGCGATTTTATCTCGAAACTGAATGAGTTCCTCCCATCGGAAATCGGGGGCATCGTGCTTTAAGTCTTCATAAGATTCTTTGATGGCGTTACCAATGAAAATGCTGAATTGGTAAGTAATACATTGAATCTCAAAATTCGTATTAAAATCTTTGTAATCGGAATAAGAGTCTGTTCTTTGAAACAGTTTTTCTAAATTAGATTGAATAGTTTTTAGCCTCTCTAGAGTGGGATTGTTCTCGTCCATTAGAATAAAAAATGTCTTGGTTTTCTATTATCTCTTTTTGAAAAAACGAGTGTTGGGCGTCGATTTCATCAAAGTCAATGAAATCGATTTTTTTTTGAAGGATCTTCTCTAAAGCGTTCCAAAGAGTCACCGCATCAACACCAGAAGGGTGGTCAATGGAATAGAGTAAACCTAACTCTCGATCATCGTTTTTGAAAACCCCAATTTTGGTGGGATGATAAGGTCTCATTGTTTCAATAATGGTTTGTTTTTGTTTTTCGGTTAACATGGTTGACAATGGATTAAACAATCAACAACAAAGATAATCAATCACCGAGTCAATTCATCCAAATCCTACACATTGGGGGTGACTGTTTTTGGTATTTAGAAAACCCTTGACAATCCTGTTGGTATTTCAATTGGTGGTATCGATGGGCGTGATATTCTTTGGCCCGAACCACCAACGGTTCGATTTCTTGAAGGTCTCTCAGATTTTGTTTGAGTTCTTGCAACCGTTTTTTACGAACAGCACGAGGTTCTAAACAAAGCTTGAAACTAATGTCTCGGCTCAACAGTAAACGCCCTTTGAGTTTTAATTTGGCGACCGGTTGATCGCTTAAACGCTTGAAATTGCGTTCTAATTCTTTTTTTTCCTTGAGAATGGGGCAAAGATCTTCCCGCCGTTGTTGCCGTAAGGCTTTCAGTTGGCATTCCTTCCGGGAGATGATGAATTTCAGACTCGTAGTTGATGGTTTCGTTTTAAGAAAAAGAACCATCACTTGTTAGTGATGATTCTCCTTACCTGAATAATTCACACAAGGGTAGGTCTTTTGAAGACAATCCCCTTGATTGAAGCCATTTTCATCCCCCATGACCGGTGTTTTTGAATCTAGTTTTTTGTGGATTGGTTTCAACAAAACTTTTCCTCTGAAAAATGAATATGAACCATGAAATGCCATCAAAAACACGACTAAAAGCATGGCCATGATTCCCTCAAAAAGGCGTCTCTTGTGGTTTCAAGACTTCTACTTTCAATCATTTCCAATGAATCAACGATGCCAAAAAGCGGTTTTCTACATGGGAAAAAAGCCGTCTATCTCCACTTTAAGGGAGAACAGACCTCTTCCGATGGGGGACTCCTTTTGATTCACCAACTAGAAAAAAAGCGGGGACCCATCCAACCAATCCGTCCAATGATTCAAGAGACTCGCCTCCGTCATTGGATTCATCATTCGATCCCAAAACTCTTTCGTCAGCGAGTCGATCAACTGATTTTGGGTGATCCTGGTGGGAATGACGTGGAACGACTTCGATGGGATGCCCTATTAAAACTTTTGTTGGAAAAACTCGCCTCTCAACCCACTTGATCTCGTTTCGAAAATAGTATGAAACCCCCAGAGATAGGGACCTTGTATCGACAGATGGTCACGGTCTGTGCCCAGAAACTCCAAGCC
>JAPORT010000108.1:0-18323 GCA_026710085.1 Flavobacteriaceae bacterium
AATTGTTTGATGTGCCTTGTATTGATTTGTATCAGATGCTGACAGATCTAAATGTGAGGTTTATTCTTAAATAAAGAGAATATAATTAACAAGGTCATCAATTTTTGAATAAAAATTATCCTATTTAACATAATGTATATTATCGTTCAAAACCAATCGTTAAATCAAGAGAGGATAGGACACTTTAATTCTACAAAGTCCCCTCTCGATTTCGGTAATTTTAATGAGATAGTTTAAAATCGAGTTTATTCAGTCAGATAATCTTTAATCCGAAAGACATAAGCAGCATTTAGTATAGATTCGTCTTGTGAAAGATTTGGCAACTCTGGAGATAAAAATAAACTTCCATTTTCTATTTTCCAATCGACCAATTTATGACTACCGAGAAAAGTAATTTTAGAGCCGTCTTTAGGTTGTAAACCTTCAACCTTAAACCCAGAGTTAGGTTTATTCAAAAAAAGCACATAAAGATCATTCTCTTTGACAGTGAATCTTACATCACCATATCCAAATTGAGTCCAAGGGCGTGTCTCATAAATAGCTTCACCATTGGTTTGGAGCCATTGGCCAATACTTTCTAATCTGTTTTTTTGGACCTCTGTAAAAGTTCCTTCAGGTGTGGGGCCAACCGCTAGTAAGAAATTTCCATTCTTGCTGACTACATCAATGAGTGTTTCAATGAGCTTTTCAGAAGTTTTGTACCTCCCCAAATTATCCTCAGTTCGATCAAATCCGTAAGAATGAGCCATTCCCCCACTTGACTGCCATTTAATTGAAGGAATGTCATTCATCCGCAAATAATCCTTTTCATCAACTCCAGCTCCTTGAGGGTAATTGGAACGTTGCCAACGCTTATTATTCCAATAAACTTCTTTTCCCCAACTTTTGCCCATATGAATATACTCTGCAATCATTTCTCTATGGTAGGTGTTGATGAATTTAGAAACAGCCGGTTCATTTGGAAACCTACTGTTTGAAGGGGCATCATCAATCCACATAAAATCAGGTTCATATTGACTACAGATTTCTAAAAAACGATTTTTATAGTCTTCCATAAAAGCTTCTTCTAGTTTAAACGGACCATATAAAAGTTCTGCTTCAGGATTTTCTTCAATTTCTTTGACAATAGCAGGATAAGGCTGAGGATCTTCAATGTAAGTGTTTAAACTATTAGTGTAAAATCCCCAATGTCTTTCTCGATGATAAGAAATGCCATAATGTAAACCGACTTTTCGAATAGCTTCTCCTAGAGTTCCTATATAGTCGAGTTTTGGACCTTTATCAACTGAATTCCAAGGAGTTAAATCAGTATCCCACATGGCAAATCCATCATGGTGTTCTGCAGTAGGGATCACGTATTTAGCTCCTGATGATTTCAAAATAGATGCCCATTCATCGGCATTATAATCTTTAGCTTCAAATAAGGGTACAAAATCTTTATATCCAAACTCTGGAGGTGATCCATAATTGTTTTTGTGATATTCAATGAAATCTGGATCGATATACATAGCAGTTGAATACCATTCCGAATAATAGTATCCATCACTCCAACCTGGAACTGAATATGGCCCCCAGTGTAAAAAGATTCCAAACTTGGCGTCCTCAAACCACGTTGGTACAGGGATTGATTTTAAATATTCCCAAGTTTTTTCACTTTCGGGAATTGGTATTTTTAAGATTGGTTTATTGTTTTGTTGACAAGATAAAACAACTATTGACAAGAGAACTACAAAGAGATTTGATATGAACATAGAATAAAATCACCAAATTAAGAAATACCATCAGACTAATATAGTCCCCTACTCCTACAGATTTTTATTAAAAAGTAATTTAAAACCATCACATCAAAAAATCCCTAAAATTTTCTCTGTGAATTATTTCAACTTCAGCATCATATCTTTCTTTGAAAATTTTAGGTATTCTTGTTTTTGAATTAGGGCGCCATTTAATTTCATACCCTGTAATTTTCCCATCAACTTCTTCGACATAGTGAATTTCTTGTTTACTCACATTTCTCCAGAAATATGAATTTGCAAATGAAAATTCATATTTATTTTTTTTCAATCTTTCAGAAATTAAAAAGTTTTCCCAAAGTTCACCTAAATCATTTCGGCTATTCAAAAAGGTGAAGTTTCCTAAGATAGCGTTACGTATTCCCGTATCATAAAAGTATACTTTCTGATTAAACTTAATCTCATTTCTTATATTCCTACTAAAACTACTTAATCTAAAAATGATGTAACCCTTTTCAAGGATATGGATGTAATTGCTGATTGTTTTCTTATCTGTTTCTAATATTTGTGAAAGCTCATTGAAACTCACTTCGGATCCAATTTGCAATGCAAGAGCACGAACTAAATGAATCATGACATCAGGTTTTCGTATGCCATAAAGTGATAACACATCTTTGAAGAGATAGCTATTAATTAACATTTGTAACACTCTCTTTTCATCACCTGGGTTATTGATGACTTCTGGGTAATTTCCGTATAATAATCGATACTCTAGTTGTTGTTCTGATTTGATAAAACCATAGGTTTTTTCAAGTTCAAACCAAGATATCGGGAATAATTCATATTCCCATTTTCTACCCGTTAATGGTTCATTGATACTGTCTTTAATCTCAAATGCTGAAGAACCACCGACGATAAGCATGACTTCTTTATAATGATCAGTAACCATTTTTAGCGTTAAGCCAATATTTTTTATTCGTTGAGCCTCATCGACAAAAATTATTTTATAATTTCCTATGACATATTTTAGTTTTTCGATACTAAGATTCGAGAGCTTGGCATGTGACTCTAACTCATCTCCACTGAAAAATAAATAATCCTTTTTATCAAGGATTTTTTTAATAAGAGTGGTTTTACCAACTTGTCTAGGTCCGATAACCACAATAGCTTTTCCACTTTTAAGTCTTTGATTAATATCTTTTTGTAATATCCGTTCTATCATAATTCAGTAACAATCAATTATAAAAATCGAAATATAACTTAGTTAGCTAAGCCAAAAATACTAATTTTCATTGAATTTGATCATAAAAAGTATTTATAAATGTGTAATATATTCACTAAAAATATCTATATTTGGAGATTATAATCTCAAAAGATTCTATCACGATTGGTGTGGATAGAGTTTTAGCCCGACACAAAGAAATAGGGAACTATATACTTCATTACACAGATTTTTCGTAAATTGATTGAAAATGAAGCTAAAGATTCAATAATTCCTTGATGATACCATTACCGAGAAAGGCCATGATTTGGTAATTCACGAGACCGATCTTTCCCATAATGTTCGATTAAAAAAGAACGGAATGAAGGCACCGGTACCGATGAAACCCCTGCTTGATCCATTTGGATAATCCCTCTGGATAGTATTTTTTGATAGATGTCTTGTGCTTTTTCCGATGACCATGTCTTTGAAAAAGCCTCCATCATATCTTCTATATCAAAGGCTTCTGGTAAGGACTGAATCACCGAAGTGATGATTTGTTTTGTTTTTCGAGATAATCCAAAACACCGTTCTTCATAATTTTTCTTTTTTAATTCATCGCCATAAGCTATCACTTGATGTAATGTTTCATTGGTTAGATGGCCTCCTTTGGCAACATATTGTGATATAGCATTACAATAAGATTGTAAATGTCTTGGCCAACCATCCGTTTTTTGGCTGATTTGTTGGATCCAATGCGTTGGATCATCCTTCGTTTTAATTTCTTTCATCAACCAATCATCGATGATTTGTGATTCTGTGGTAGGTTCCAATCGTTTGAGATGTTGAACCGTACCGGTATTCCATCGAGAAATGCCTAATTGTTGTAATACTTCTTGCGAATGATTTAATCCACCTAATAAAAGAACAAAACCTTTTTTGGATTCTAAATTATGATAGGTATTTAAAAAAGAAGTGATCCTTGGTCGATCTGGATGATCTAAAAAATCATGTAATGTTTGGGCTTCATCCAAATATAATAATGTGGGTTGGGATAGAACCAAGGCTTCATTCAAGGCATTGGTTTGTGATACCGATGCCGTAGCGATATTCATTTGGAAGACCTTTAAATCGATACCAAAAGATTTTTGAAACGCTTTCGGTTTCGTTTTTTTGGTCAATTTGGTGAATAATTCTTTGGGGTCAAAAAGACATTCATTGGATAATTTAAATACTTGCCATCCTTTTTGAAGTGCATGTTTTTTCAATTCTTCGATTAAAGCGGTTTTTCCCACACCGGGTGGCCCTTGAATGAGCATACTACTACCCATTTGTCGATCCATGGTTTGGAGCATGAGATATTGAAAATCATGAATTTCTTGTTCTCGTCCATGAAAGTATTTGGCGGGTCCCCGTTCAATCAAGATCTTTTTTATCTCAAAGGTACTTCATTTATCGCTGTAACAAAGTATCATCAAACTTCTGTTCTATTTTGGAACTCCAATGATGAGCTTTCGTGGCTAATAAAGGGTTCAATACTTTTTTAGGATGATGCTTTCCAATATGGTATTCTTCTTCAATCATTCGAAAAAAAATCAGCCGTTTGGTAAAACATATAATCACTAAAAACTGATGGGGCTTTTCGTTTCCAAGCATCCATTAATCGTGTTTTATAGGTCGGAGCATTATCCACCCAATCGATACCAACCCTATACATAATTCTGCAATAATCGATATGTTCGGCTATTCCCATCAGGAAATGGATGAATTCCTAAAATACCTCCATGCAAATCAAAAGCTAATTGATAGACATCCAACACTGATTTTTGGATATTTTAATTGTTCATTAATCGCTTCTAAAACTTGATGTAATGGAGACTTAATTTTCGTATAATGCAAGAATAAATGATCACCCCAATAACCGGACATTCACATGTCAAACCTTTTCTGGTATTCACCGGTTGCCCTGATTCATCCATAAAAACTTCACCATTGTAACGCATTAAAAAGTAATTCAAACATTCTAATCGTGGAATCGTTAATGGTAATTTATTTTGATAGAGAAACATCGTATAAAACAACCCTGACGCATAATCTCGTGCCATATGTTTGTCTTTTTCAGGATACTCCATATAATGAAGCAGTATCCTTGATTTTTTAGGTGACATTCACTGCTGGCACCATGAACAAGAATTCCCTTTTGGTCGTTATTAATAGAATTCATATTGTTTTTAAAGTGCTCAAAGGAACCTGAATCTTCACTGATGAAACAAAACATGCCCTTAGAATTTGGACTTGTATGCACTAAGACGTCATGTAACTGCTTAGAAAGATGGATTTTAAATCACGCCCCATTTTTTATAGAATTCCAGAATTATAATTTTTCAGTTTGAGAGTTTAAGTGTTTTAATTTGTGATAGATAATGAAAAACTGGTTCTATCACGATTGGTGTGGATAGAGTTTTAGCCCGCCACAAAAAAATAAGACCCCCGATCGGCAATTTTCGAACTTTCGGTATCTCCTGGCCACGGTTTTGATTGGTTGGATTTTCCCATGGATTCGTTCGGCTTGAGCATTGTTTTGTTTGAAAGTCAGGGCATGGATGATCCCATCAAGATGTCTCTGGAACATCTCCGCCACTTTCATAACTTCTTGAATGCCCGTCACCACCAATCGTGATGGAACCTCACAAAAAATATTAATTTAATAGAGAAATATTCACTTCAAACACTAATTATATCATCGATCATATGAGCTTTTTAACTCCGCATAACCCCTATTTTTTCAATTATTTTTTTACTTAAGTTCACATGATTTTGGTGATAAATTCGTAAATTGTATCGGAATCTGAATATTTACTCATGTTTGATAACCTGGCTTTAGATGATGGCTTTCCATATAATATCAACCAAAAGCGTTTGCATTATTCAGAAGAGAAAAGACTTCAAGATATTGAGTGGAAAGTCAATAAATATGCTAAGACAAAAGAAGATGAATCAAGGATTCGATCTGAAGAATTAGCAAAAATCAAAGAGATTAAAAGTCAAATCCCTCACCCTGCTAAAGTGTTTGCTCACGTCCCTTGTATTTTTTGGGATATTGATGTTTATTGGCTTCATTGGGATTGGTCAAAAAGTTTGATTATCCCAAGAATGACTAATGCTTATGGACCGTCACTTAGTGAAGATTCTTTTGATGAAAGAGTTAGAACAAAATATGCAAAAAAAAGTGTTGAATTTTTAGAAGATTTTTACGCAATAGAGGATATTGAACCTATATTAAGAAAAACAGGTGAAATTGTCAATCCTTTGGCATATAAAATACTTTCCAAGAAGTATAAACTAAAGAATTTCATAAGTCATAATTGGTGCGAAGTAAATCAATAAGCAACGAACTTTTTAATGTTCTGAAAGACTTACAAAAGATTCAAGAACTTGAAGATCATTTTTTAGTTGGTGGAACAAATCTAGCAATGCGTTATGACCATCGAGTTTCAGTAGATATCGATTATTTTACTGATAATTATTTCAGTATTGACAAGACAAAAAGAATTGAGCTTGCACTAAAAAGAAAGTTCGGAACGAATCTTTTAGAATTTAAATACTATGTAGGGTCACTAAATAAGCCATATTTGATTCAAGCTAGGGTTAAAGAAAAAGATGAAAAAATCAAAATTGATTTGGTAGATTGGTGCTTAAATTTTTACAAAATCGAAAGAATAAAAAACATTCCGCTTATGGATGTTAGGGATGTAGGATTTTTGAAATTAGCTAGTATGTGTGGAAGGGGTTCCATTAAAGATGCATATGATTTAAATGTCATTACAGAGGAAATACCATTGATTGAGCTATGGAATTTGAGAAATGAAATTTTCGATAAGAATGACTTGTTGAATGGAAAACGAATCCTTGATCCAACTAAACTAGGACAAATTATTCCTTCTGGGGATAAAATAGAACACATGCCTGGATTTCCTAGTGAAGAAAAGGCCAAGCTTCAATGGATTGAAAAAGTTAAAGAATTATTAAAGAAACTAGGTTAGTGATTTCTCACATTTAGGAATTTGGTGTCACATAATTTCGAAAATTCGTTATTTGTTTAGATCTTGAAACTTCATGAACTCTATAGAAGAACTTTTGTTGCATATGCCGATTAAAATTATCCTGATATCATCATTGATATTGCTAATCCTTTTTACGATTAGTTCTTGTTTGAATTTCCGAACTAGCGATAAAAAGTTTTTAAAAAAGTTTGCTGAAGAAAAAATTGGTGTTAAAATAGCATATCACCCGTTTGAAGACAAACAAATCAGATTAATCCATTCCTATCCTATTGATAACACAAAACCCACCATATTTTATGTTCATGGAGCTCCTGGTTCCAATGATAACTACCTCAAATTGATGAAAGATGTGGAGCTCAATAAAATCTCAAATTGGGTCAGCGTGGATCGTCTCGGCTATGGTTATTCAGAAATTGGCAAAGCCGTAACTTCAATCACTCAGCAATCCAAAAGTTTGCTCACTGTTTTTGAACCCTATTTTGAACAATCCCCTTTTGTTTTACTGTTGGGTTGGTCCTATGGTGGACCAATTGTGAGCAAAATGGCATTGGATAATCCGAATCCAATGGACCATGTCATTATGTTAGCACCAGCAATTGATCCCGAATCTGAAAAATATTTCTTTATGGGAAAATTGGCACAATGGTTTTTAACAAGATGGTTGGTCCCCAAACCTTTTCGAGTGGCCCAAGATGAAAAAGTTGTGCATGTCGAAGAACTCGATTCTATCAAACCAAACTGGAAAAATCTAAAAGTGCCCGTGACGAATGTTCATGGAAATAGTGATGGTATCGTACCCTATGAAAATCTAAATTTTGTGAATCAGTACTTTCCAAAAGAAACAACCAAGTCCATCACTCTCAAAGGCATGGGACACCTCTTCCCTATCAGTCAACCTGAAGTGGCTAAACAAATTATATTGGATGTACTGGAAGAATATGGATATAAAAATCAAGACTAAAGGATTGATTCGCCATTCAAATCTGTGGTTAAAACGTCACTCATATAATCGAAAAAAGGCCTGATTAATTCAAAACGTCTCACAACATCATCCAAAAAACTTTTAGAAAAAACTTGTTGATCACTCAATGGACTTCTAAAAATTAACTGTTTTTTACGGATTAAATCGATGTTTTGGTGTTCTTTAGAAAATCCCTTTGGAGCTGTTTTGACTTCAGTTCCATACAAGTTTCCCCATACTTTTTTAAACTTTGGGTCCAAACTAAAATCTCTGAATTCTTGAGCATCCATTTCAAATTCCTGTCGGATTCTCAATAAATCATCTTTTTCTGGCTTCCAAAATCCACCTGCAATAAAACTTGAATTGGGACTCAAGTGAACATAATACCCTCCCCTTAACTTCGGTTTTTTGCGAACATAAAAAAATGAAAAATGCGTTTTATAAGGTGTTTTGTCTTTTTTAAATCGGACATCAATATGAATATGAAACACCTTAAATTTTTCAATATCATCGGATATGTTTAGTCCTTCAAGAATGTATTGAGCATATTCTGTAACAAGAGCTCTCCGTTCCTTGTAGACTTGTTTATGGGCATGAAACCATTCACGATGGTTGTTCTGCTTTAAAGTTTCTAGAAATTCAAAAATGGATGGGGAAACCCTTGGCATTTGGTGGGACTAATGGAATTTTATAGGTCTGAAAATAGGTATGATGTCTCCAATTTCAATGGATATATATTGATTAATCTTTTGATTAAAATTATTGTTTATTCAATTGTTATACAATTAATTAAGTTCTTTGATTCAAGTAAAAAATAATCTTTTTCAGAGAAAAATCACATTCATAAAACCAAAGTTTCAACCTATTCCGCTTGGTGAATCCAAGCATTTATTTTTTCTTCCAACAAAGCCAAAGGCATATTTCCTGATTCCAAAATTTTATTATGAAATTCTCGAATATCAAAATGAAATCCCAGGATTTCTTGCGCATGATCCCGTAGTTCTTGAATTTTTAATTGTCCAATTTTATAAGATAAAGCTTGACCTGGATTGGCCATATAACGTTCGATTTCCGAGGTGATAAAATCTTCTGATTCGGCTTGGTTTTGCATGCTATATTGAATGGCTTTTTCTCGAGACCACCCTTTCGCATGTAAACCAGTATCCACCACTAGGCGAATGGCTCGATGTATTTCTGCACTCAACATTCCAAAATATTGATAGGGGTCGGTATAAAGCCCCAATTCTTTACCTAAAGACTCCGTGTATAAAGCCCACCCCTCTCCATAGACACTATACCAAGTAATGTTTTTTCTAAAGGAAGGTAATTCAGGGTTTTCTTGTTGCAAGGAAAGTTGAAAGTGATGTCCAGGTATCGCCTCATGTAAAAAGAGACTTTCATCCGAAAAAACATGATAGCTTGTAACATCAGGGATGGGCACATAGAAGACACCAGGTCGGCTACCATCCGGTGTCCCAATGATGTAATGAGCCGATGCGGATTTTTCTCTAAAAGCTTCGACTCTTCTCACTTCAAAAGGCGATTTTGGTTTGTTATCAAAAAGATTTTCAACATGGGGCATCACTTTTTGATGGATATCATTGAAATGATCAATCACTTGTTGTGGATCATCAAACGGCATTAAATCTGGATTGGTTTTGACGTGTTCAAAAAACTCATGGAGGGTTCCCTCAAAACCAACTTCCTCCATGACTTTTTTCATTTCATTTTGTATTCGACTTACCTCTTGAATCCCTAGCTCATGAATTTCATCAGCACTCATGGTTGTGGTCGTGTAATATTTGATGGCATGATCATAGTATCCTTCCATCCCGGGTAAATCGCCATATCCACTAGTCTCTCTCCCCGCTTCTAAATATTCCGTAGACATGAATTCATGAAGATCTCTGATAATGGGATTTAATTCATCAACAATTAAAATAGCATATTCATAGCCTAGATCATGCCAGTCTCTATCCTCTATGGTTTCTGGCTGTTCATTAAGGGGTCCCCAAAAGATGTTTTTTGATAAATCATTAACGGCCACGGACTCAAGTTGAGGCAGTACTTTTTGGATTAAAGGTTTGGGTAAAACAATTCCTTTTTCGATGCCTTCTTTCATTTTAGCTTTTGCTGAAAGTAACCATTCTTTAAAATCATCTAATCGTGAAAGCCAATTTCTGTAGTCTTCAAGGGTATTGAAAGGTTGCGCTCCACCCCCACTTCCTAATTGTCCAATATCTAAATTTAAACTCCACATTTGATCTATAGGCATTAAATCTTTTTCAAATTCAAAAGATTCTGTTTGTATGTCGATTTCCCACTGTAAAATTTGTTGGCTCAAAATTTGTTCAGGAGACAAATTTTCTTCTGAAAATCGGTTTAGTCTTTTATTGTAATCTCTATAGAACTTTCTTTCCTTGTCTTTGAATGATTTGGATAAATAATTAGGCAGGCTATCGTTATATCGATAATCACCCAAATAAGTGGCATACAACATATACAATTCGAGATGATCTTGATAATAAGCTTCTAAAAGAATGTCGAAATCCTCTGAGCTTTTTCCAGGACTTTGACATCCAAGCATAACGGCTAAAGAAAGGCCAATGATTAACAATGATGGGTTCGTGCTATGTTTCATATTATTTTTTATGTTATTGATTGATGGTGTCTTTTTTTTAAAACCAAATCGATGTCTTGGAAGTTCAAATTTCGCTTTTTCAGCAAAATCAATAAATGAAATAATAAGTCGGCACATTCATTCGCCAATCGTTCATCACCTTCTGAAATGGCAGCGATGATGGTTTCATTGGCTTCTTCACCAACTTTTTGAGCTATGGAATTCATTCCTTTTTGTGCCAAACGAGAAATATAACTTCCTTTGGGATTTTCAATCAATCGAGATTGGATAATACCTTCTAATTGTGAAAGAAATCCGTAGGTTACAATATTTTTTTCATTCCAACAAGTATCATCTCCTTTATGACAAGTTGGTCCTTGAGGATTGACTTTAATTAATAAGCTATCAGAATCACAATCTAATAGGATATCCTTTAAAAGTAAAAAGTTGCCACTTTCTTCTCCTTTGGTCCACAAACGTTGTTTGCTTCGACTAAAGAAAGTCACCTGGCCCGTTTTTATGGTTTGACTCAATGCCTCCGAATTCATATAACCGAGCATCAGAACTTTTAAAGTTTCATCGTCTTGAATGATCGCGGGAATCAATCCGGTCACATCTTTTGAGTAATTGATTTGATTAATATCAAAGTTGATTATGTTTTTTTTCATTTTATGGAACGTTGAATCGTTTCTTTGGTTACTAAGCGAATAGGGATTCCTTTTTTTGATAATTTTTCTTTTAAATAGCCAATGGGTATTTCCTTATAATGAAAGACACTAGCCGCAAGTGCCGCATCAGCCTTTCCCTTTTTAAAGACTTCTATAAAATGATGAATGTTTCCAGCGCCTCCAGATGCAATAATGGGGATGTTGATGAGTTTTGACATGGTAGCCAGCGCTTCATTGGCAAAACCAGCTTTGGTTCCGTCGTGATTCATGGATGTAAATAAAATTTCTCCGGCTCCCCGGTCAGTGGCTTCTGAAACCCATTCAAACAAATCCACGGGAGTGGGTACCTTTCCCCCGACTAAATGAACTTTCCACTGGTCTTCAATTTTTTTAGCATCCACAGCCACCACAATGCATTGACTGCCAAAACGATCAACTAAATCATTGATTAATGGAGGATTTTTAACCGCTGCTGAATTAATCGAAACCTTATCCGCGCCATTTTGCAATAAAACAGACACATCTTCAATAGAAGATATGCCACCACCGACCGTAAACGGAATATCAATTTGTTGGGCTACTTTCAAAACTAATTCGGCTAAGGTTTTTCTTTTTTCATGAGTGGCTGTTATATCTAAAAAAACCAATTCATCGGCCCCATATTTGGCGTATCGAGAAGCCAATTCGACAGGATCTCCTGCATCTCTGAGGTCTAAAAAATTAACCCCTTTGACCGTTCGATTGTCTTTGATATCCAAACAAGGAATGATTCTTTTGGTGAGCATGATTATCCAGATAAAATAAAGTCCTCCATTTCATTTAATGAGATACATTTTTCATAATACGCTTTTCCAATGATAGCTCCCCCAAGCCCTATGTTTTTTAGTTGATGCAAATCTTTCATATGAGAAACACCGCCCGATGCGATTAAAAAAGGGTTCCATTGTTCAAGAATCATTTGATACGTATCAAAATCTGGGCCACGGAGGGTCCCATCTTGATGGATATTGGTGGCAATAAAATAGTTTGCTCCATATTCTGTCCATTGATGAATGAACGATGAAATAGATTCTTGAGTATTCTCGGTCCAACCATTGATCGCGATGTTTCCCTTTTTGTAATCAGCACCGATGATGATTTGTTGGGATCCAAATTCCTTTAAAAAATCCACGACCAATAACTCGTTTTTGATGGCGAGACTGCCGATGGTGACTTGATGTGCACCAGCAGAAAAAGCTTGAACCATACTTTCTTTGGATTTCATTCCCCCTCCAAAATCAATTTTTAAGTTTGTTTTTCTAGCTATTTTTTCTAAAACATTCAAATTGACACTCTTACTTTCTTTAGCCCCCTCCAAATCAACAAGGTGCAGATACTCGATACCATGATTTTCAAATTCGAGGGCGACTTCTAGTGGATCATCATGATAGACTTTTACTGTATGGTACTGCCCCTGAGTTAATCGCACACATTTTCCTTCAATAATATCAATCGCTGGAATCAATCGCATGGTTAAAGCTTTAAAAAATTCAATAATAACTGACTTCCCGAAAAACTACTTTTTTCTGGATGAAATTGAACCCCGTAAAAATTATCAATTTGTAATGCTGAGCTATAAGGCGTTCCATAGTCCGAGCATGCAATAGTCCAATCACCCAATGGAACATAGTAACTATGAACAGAATACATGTATTCCGTCGGTTTAAGGGATTGGAATAAATCTCCTTTCACCCAATCAAAATGATTCCATCCAATTTGAGGAACCTTGAGATGATTTTCGAATCGTTTGACCACACAAGGCAATAATCCCAAACCTTGAGTATTGCCTTCTTCAGATTGTTGACACATTAACTGCATGCCAAGACAAATACCGAGGGTTGGTACTTTCAATTGCCTTACTGTTTGGTCCAATCCCTTATCGTTTAACATGGCCATGGCATTTTTGGCCTCCCCGACACCCGGAAAAAATACCTTATCAGCATTTAAAATCTCCTCTGAACTTTCCGTTAATCGAGCTTGATAGCCTAATCGTTCAATGGCAAATTTTAAACTTTGAATATTACCAACCCCATAATCGACAATGACAATTTTCATGTCTATAATGTTCCTTTGGTTGTTGGAATTTCGGTCGAGTCAAGATCTCTGTTGATGGCCATCTTAATTGATTTGGCAAAAGCTTTATAGATGGCTTCGATTTTATGATGTTCGTTCTCTCCAGAAGCTTTGATATTCAAATTAGCTTTGGCCCCATCACAAAATGATTTAAAAAAATGTTTGAACATTTCAGTGGGCATTTGTCCTATTTTCTCTCTTTTAAATGCAACATCCCACTCTAGCCAACTCCTTCCACCAAAATCGATGGCGACTTGGGCTAAAGAATCATCCATCGGTAAGCAAAATCCATACCGTTCGATACCGATTTTATTTCCCAAGGCTTTTGAAAACCCTTCTCCTAAAACAATAGCGGTATCTTCAATCGTATGGTGTTCATCCACATGTAAGTCCCCTTTAACATGTAGTTTGATATCGACTTGACCGTGTCGAGATAGTTGAGCTAACATATGATCAAAAAAACCAATGCCGGTATCGATGTGACAATTTCCAACACCGTCCAAGTTCAGTCGCAATTGGATATCCGTTTCCTTGGTCTTTCGAGTCACTTGAACGGTCCGTTCGATGGATTTTAAATATTGATAGATGAACTTCCAATGTTGAGTCGTTAAACGAATAACAGAATCTAAATCATCAACGGTTGTTTCATTAGCTCCTAAATGGGGATTATTATTCAAAAAAATGCCTTTAGCTTTCAAGTTGTAGGCCAACTCCATGTCGGTGTATCGATCACCAATCACAAAGGACCTTGACAAATCATAGTCAGGGTTATTGATGTACTGGGTCAGCATACCAGTTCCTGGCTTTCTTGTATCCTTTTGATCTTCTGGATAAGTACGGTCAATAAAGATTTCTGAAAAGTGAACTTCTTGGCTTTTTAAAGTACGGATGATAAAATCTTGAAGAGGCCAAAAATTTTCTTCTGGATGTTCTTTTCGACCTAATCCATCTTGATTGGTGACCATGACGATTTCATAATCTAATTCAGAAGCTATGCGAGGGAGATACTGGAGCACACCGGGATAAAATTCAAGTTTTCCCCATCGATCGACTTGCTGGTCGCCTGGTTCGACAATCAAGGTGCCATCTCTATCGATAAACAGTACTTTTTTCATGATTTTTTATAATGACTTTAAGGTTTTAATCAATAACTGATTTTCTTTTTCTGTACCAATAGTGATTCGCAAAGTGTTTTCACAATTTAAATAGTTCGATGTGTTTCTAACAACGACTCCCCGTTCAATTAATTGATGGTAACGTTTGTCAGAATCATCGGTTTTAACCATCACAAAATTGGCATCACTCGGATAGACATGATGTATCACATCAACAGATTTTAATTGATCCATCAACCATGCTTTTTGTTGTAATATCTGCTTGACTTGGAACTCAATTTCCTTTTGATTTTTTAATCTAGAAATAGCCACTGATTGATTTGCTGTACTGATATTATATGGTGGTTTGACTTTGTTTAATACTTCAATGATTTGTGAATGTGCAAAAGCCACACCGATTCTTGAACCGGCTAAACCTTGTCCTTTGGAAAGCGTCCTCACGACAACCAATGAAGGAAAATCATCAAGATAAGATACGAATGAAGGTTGATCTGTGAATTCAACATATGCTTCATCTAAAACCACTAAACCATTAAAATCCATTAAAATACGCATAATATCTTTTTGAATAAAACTATTGCCTGTTGGATTATTAGGTGTGGTAATAAAAATAATTTTAGGATTAGAAACTTGACCTTTAGATAATATGTTTTCGATATCTAATTGAAAATCACCTTTTGTTAAGGGGATTTGTATATTTTTCAGATTTAACATTTTCGCCAATAATCCAAATAACGAAAATGTTGGTGGCATGGTGATCATACCATCTATTTTAGGGCTACAAAAAGCCAAACATAACCAGCGTAAAATTTCACCACTACCATTCCCTATAATGATTTGATCTAGAGAGACCTTTGAAAGATTTGCTAAAGTTTTTTTTAAATCAATATGCTGAGGATCAGGGTACCGATTGTATTGACCAAAAGGATTTTCATTAGCATCTAAAAATACGGTTGATGCCTTTGATCTAACAAATTCATGCCGAGCCGATTGATAAGGTTGTAAATCTTTAATGTGATCTGGTACCAGATTCAAAATGTCACTTTCTCTCATGAAATCAAGTTTTTACTTTTCATATGATCTAATCGAACGGAAACGGCATTTTTATGGGCATCCAAACCTTCAGCATCAGCTAATAATTCCACGGATGGTCCAATATGGTATAATCCCTTTTCTGAAATTTTTTGAAAACTAATGGTCTTTTGAAAACTTTGGACTGTTACTCCACTGCATTGTCTTGCCCATCCATTGGTTGGTAAGGTATGGTTTGTGCCAGAGGCATAATCGCCAATGCTTTCAGGGGAGTAAGGTCCGATAAATACGGAACCGGCATTGGTGATTTTCTGGCATAAAGCATCTGCATTTTCAGTGGCGATTATCAAATGTTCAGGGGCGTAAATATTCGAAAATTCAATCGCATCATTCAAATCTGGAAAGTAGATCGTCATTCCGTTTTTTAATGATTTTTCAATGATGTCTTTCCTATGGAGATGTTGTGTCTGTTTTTTAACTTTTTCTAAGACATTTTCTATGAAGTCCATATCATCAGATAACAAAACCACTTGACTATCATGACCATGTTCAGCCTGAGCTAATAAATCGGAAGCTACAAAAACAGGATTGGCACTTTGATCCGCTATGACCAGCACTTCACTGGGGCCTGCTGGAAGATCAATGGCCACCTGATAATGTTGGAGATACTGTTTGGCTGCCGTAACGTATTGATTGCCGGGTCCGAAAATTTTATCCACTTTTGGAACGGTTTCCGTTCCAAGTGCCATCGAGGCAATGGCCTGAATCCCCCCAACTTTATAAATTTTATGAATATCACAACACTGTGCTGTGTAGAGGATGACATCTGATAAGTTGCCGTATTGATCTGGTGGAGAACACAAAACAACTTCTTCACAACCAGCCATGCTTGCTGGAATGGCCAACATCATCACCGTTGAAAACAATGGAGCGCTTCCCCCTGGGATGTAGATACCAACTTTTTCTATTGGCCGGTGTTCTAACCAACAATCGACCCCTTGAGTTGTGGTGATGATCTGAGTTTTGTTATTCCGTTGAGCTCGATGGAATTTCGTAATGTTTGACTTGGCTAAATCAATGGCCTTTTTCAATTCATTACTGATCTTATCAGAAGCTAGCTTAATCTCATCTTGGGTTACTTCAATGGCACCCAATGCTACGCCATCAAATTGTTGAGTGTATTGTTTAACGGCTTTATCTCCATGCTTTTCTACTTCATCAAATACTTTTTTCACCGTACTTTGAATAGTATCGAGTTGGACTAAGGGTCTTTGACAAAGATCACGCCACTTATTTTTTGATGGGTTTTTGTACCGTTTCATTAACGAACCATTTTTTCAATGGGACAAATCAAAATATCTTCAGCTCCCGCTTCTTTAATTTGATCAATCACGTCCCAAAAATCTTCTTTATCGATCACGGAGTGAAGTGAACTCCACCCTTCCCTGAGTAAAGGCAAGACCGTAGGGCTTTTTAATACAGGTAATAAGGAACTGACCTTTTGGATTTTTTCGTTCGGGACATTGCATAAAATATATCGATAACGATCTGCCTTTAAGACCGTCTGAATTCTAAAGTTTAGTTTATCGACCAGATTTTTCTTTGTAACTGTCAATTTGGGTGCTTTGACCATGACGGCTTGAGAATCCAATATCGTAGCCACTTCTTTCAGATTATTCATAAACAAGGTGCTGCCACTCGATACAATATCACAAATGGCATCGGAAAGGCCAATGTTTGGGGCGATCTCCACCGAGCCATTAATGATGTGTAAATGAGCCGATATATTGTTTTTTTTGAGAAACGCTTTGAGTGTATTGGGGTATGAAGTGGCGATTTTCATGCCCTCCAGATCTCGAATGGATTGAAACTCTTTGGATTCTGGGATGGCAATCGAGACCCGACATTTGGCAAAATTCAACTCACTGATGATTTCAATGTCATTTCCTTTTTCTGTCAACAAATTACTACCAATAATGCCAATATCCACCACCCCATCTCGAACATATTGTGGAATATCACTATTTCTTAGGTAAAATGCATTGAGTTCAAACCCTTGAGCTTTCACTTTTAATTGGTTTTGACCACTGATCAGATCAATTCCACATTTTTTTAAAAGTTTTATAGAGCCTTCATGTAGTCTTCCTGATTTTTGTATAGCTATGTTGATCATATGATTCAATAAAAAACCCGCTGATGGTCAAGCGGGTATTTGTTTATTTGGCAAGAATGATGATATCAATTTTGCAAACCGCTTGACATAATAAGAAAATGGTGATGGATTAAAGTTTTTGTTTTCATCGCCTGCAAAAATAATAGAAATGTTTCATAATAATCAACACCTAAAGGTGAAGAGATTTTAGGCCAAAGAGCTAAGTCATTTTTTGATTCATGGGTTGAAATATTTGGAATCAATCCCATGATAAGTTCCATTTTCTGAAGCATTGGAAAAAGACCGAATCAATGAATCCATTCCTTAGATTTTGTTTTGTATCGTCCATAAGGAAATTCATACGAATGGTTTGAGTTCTTTAAATTGGTTCTACTACAAAAATTGTGGGTAAAGTTTGAAACCGTCATTAAAAAACAGGATGGCTGCTCTCCAATTTTCGAACTTTTGGTAGCCTCGACCGATGGCTTTGATTTCTTGAATTCTCCCATGCCATCGCTCGGGCTTTGGCATGGGACTGTGGATAACACAAGGCAGGGTGAAATGAAACATAATCCAATGCGATATCAAAAGATACTAGAGCCATTGAATGATCTACAAATCACCCATCTGTTACCATTTTAGAGTGGTCCCATCGTAACGCTTAC
>JAPORT010000108.1:18628-21339 GCA_026710085.1 Flavobacteriaceae bacterium
TTTTTTAGTTTCCAATTCATTTTGAATTGCTTTAGCGACCATGATCCTCTCATCTTCCGAAACTTCAGGCTCGTTTTGTTCTAATGTTTTTTTAGTTTTTTGATAGTCATCCATTATTTTTCAATCCAAGTATTTTTTTTGATAGTATTTTTTAATTCGCCTTTTTGAAATTTCTTTCCGATTTTCACGATCATAGGCTGAAGCCCAAGGCGTTCCTTTTTGATGAGTTAAATCAATGAGTGAATCAGTATCTTTCATTTTATAATAATCCCATATGGCTAATAATACTGATTTTGTTTGTTCATCCATTTCATATGTTGGGGCTCTTTTGGTTGTCATCTCTTTAAAGTCAAAGTAAAGGGCCGCTGGGGCTTGTCGTAGATCCCCCTTTTGAAATTTTTTATATTGATGATAGATATTGGGGATGACTGGTCCAAACCGCCAAGCTTGAATAGGATCATTGAATAACTTTTTCTTTCGCCCTAAAACATAACACCAACCAAAAGAAACATAAAGCAATTTTTGGAGTTTGATGTTATTGATAAAAATCTCGTCGTGGCGAGCTTGCTCTAAAATAAAATTAGTGATATGAGCTGCAGTGTATAATGGTCGTTCTTGAAACATTGGAGTGTTTTTTTAATAAAATTTTTTCAAATATTTTGATATTCCGATTTCCAAGATGCCCGTGGATACAACGACGATAGAGAATATCAATAACAGTGCTTTGACAAATACAATACTTTTTCGCCAACTCCTTGATTTTTTGATAATTCAATAAAGAAGTTCGAACTTGAAAAAGGGGAATGCCATCTTTGCTTTACATAGTCCTTGATAAGCACCAGGATGAATTTCATTACCCGAACAATAATGAGTCCAAACATCAATGATTTTTTTAGAAATGTCCATTTCTTTTTGTAATTCATGGATATATTAAATAATTTCTCTTTATAAAAAAGGCTTCATGATTTTTGTGAATGATTCACATTATTCAAGAGGATTACAAGGGTAATTATTCAAATCAAAATATAAAATCATAGGAAAAAATTGTCTTTGATGAGATAAACAATGGAGACAAAAAATCATGTCTAATCCCATAGCGAACCATTTCACCGATCATCGACACACCACGAATCACCGACTTTTAAGATCGATTCAAAAAATGGTCGAAGCTTTTTCATAAAACAATAGATGATCATAGACCAAAAGTAAACCGAATCCACAACTTTTGTAATAGAACCTTTAAATTCATGTTTTGACAAATTTATTTTGTGTTACGTTTTTTTAATTCAAATGATCTCTCAGCTTCAAATAAAAAATGCTGTTTTAAATGGACACCTTGTTATCAAAGAAATTGACACGGGGGAACGAGCGAAAGAATAGCATAAAAACAATCCATAATTTTAGACTACTTTACAACCTGTTTTCATTCAATCCTTTTTTAATGAGGCAATATTTTGGAGTCAAACAGAACATTGGTTTTTTATCAGTAGTATGTTCCTCTATTTTTTGGATGATGATACTCTTCATTTCTTGCGATTCGGGAAGCAATCCAGTAGACCAATTACCTGAAAAGCCAATGATCGCCAAAGTCGATACCAAAACATCCAATGATATACCAGATAACTGGTGGAATCAAAGAGTTTTTTATGAAATTTTTGTTCGTAGTTTTTATGATTCGGATGGCGATGGTATTGGAGATATCCAAGGAATCATCCAAAAACTAGATTATCTCAATGATGGTAATCCCAATACATTCCATGATTTGGGAATTACTGGTATTTGGTTGATGCCAACATTTCCTTCTCCGAGTTACCATGGATATGATGTCACGAACTATCGAGAAATCAATCCGCAATATGGAACTATAGATGATTTTAAAGAATTACTGGCGGAGGCTCATCAAAGAGGTATTAAAATCATTATCGATTTTGTGGGCAATCATAGTTCTGATCAGCATCCATGGTTTCAAAATTCGGTTTCTAAAGGAGACAAACGCGATTGGTACCTATGGAGAGATACCAAACCAAACTTTAATGGACCATGGGGACAAAACGTATGGCATTCAAGAAACAATAGCTATTATTATGGCGTGTTTTGGCATGGCATGCCAGATTTAAATTATAACAATCCAGCCGTCACCCAAGAAATCAAAGAAATTGTTCGATTTTGGGTGGAAGATATAGGTGTCGATGGCTTTCGAATTGATGCAGTGAAGCACTGGATCGAAGAAGGGAGTCTACAAGAAAACTCCAATACTACTTTAAACTGGTGGAAAGATTTTTATCAATTTCAAAAGGCATTAGATTCAGAATTAATGACCGTAGGAGAAGTTTGGTCAGATACCAATAGTATCATTCCTTATACAGAGGAACGATTAGACTATTGTTTTGAATTTGATTTAGCTGGGGCCATTATTAATGGGGTTAATCGTGAAAACGCTTTAACTATCCAATCCAAAATCAGAAGTGTTTCAAAGGCCTATGTTGCAGGCCAGTATGGGGTCTTTTTATCAAATCATGATCAAAACAGAAGTTTCGAGACCTTTAATAAAAATATTTTAAAAGCGAAAATGGCCGCTAGTATCCTACTGACTATTCAAGGCGTTCCCTATGTTTATTATGGAGAAGAAATTGGTATGTTGGGTGTTAAACCTGATGAAGACATTCGCAAACCCATGCAGTGGTCGTCAGAAGCCAATGGTGGTTTCACAA
>JAPORT010000108.1:21782-23468 GCA_026710085.1 Flavobacteriaceae bacterium
TAACCTTAATCAATATTTTATGAGTCGAAATAAAATCAACATTTACGTATTCATCGTCTTATTTGGAATTCGTTTTCTAAGTCAAGCTCAAATTACTGCTGATTCAAAATCTTCAGATGATCATTTAAACAGACCCGAACGTGAAGAATGGTTTCGAAATTTAGGATTAGGGATGATGATTCATTGGAGTGTTGATAGTCAATTGGGTACGGTGATCAGTCATAGTATTGTTGGTTCATCAGAAGATTATCGTCAGCGTTATTATACTGAGCTTCCCAAAACATTTAATCCAACGAGATTTGATGCGGATGAAATAGCACGAACCGCACGACTTGCTGGCATGAAATACATTGTCTTTACGACCAAGCACCATTCTGGTTTTTGTATGTGGGATACGAAAACCACCGATTTCAATATCATGAACACACCCTATGGAAAAGATGTCGTTAAAGAATTTGTGGATGCCACAAGAAAATATGGATTGGCTGTGGGTTTTTATTATTCACCTGAAGATTGGTTGTTTGTTGATCAACAAGGAGCGTTGGTCAAAAGAGTTGACCGTGATAGCATTGCAGCTCCTTTTCGTGAAGAATATGATCAGTTTGTCAGAGATCAAATGAGGGAACTATTGACAAACTATGGAGATATCGATATTTTGTTTTTAGATGGGGGCTTTTGGCCTCCTGCAAAAGAAATTACTTGGAGACTACAACCCCATACGGTTATTACACGTGGAGCCATGGAATCACCAGAACAGACCATTGCCGATGTGATTCTAGATCGGCCTTGGGAATCGGTGATCTCTATCAATAATCAATGGCAATACAAACCAACCAATAAATTCATCAAAGATGGCAATAAGCAGATCAAGATGTTGATTGAATCTAGAGCTAAGGGTGGGAACCTTTTGCTTAATTTAAGCCTGAAACCGAATGGAAAATTTGATATGGCAGAAGAAGAACCGCTCTATGAATTAGCGGCATGGGTGTTTGTGAATCAAGAATCTCTTTATGATGTACGACCTTGGATTGTGAGCCATGAAGGAGATATTTGGTTTACAAAAGCCATTGATGAATCAACGATCTATGTACATCTAACGGGTCATGAGTCATGGGAAAGAGGAAAAAGAAAGAACTATGTTTTAAAATCTCTAAAAGCCACAAAGGATACCGAAATTGAAGTTTTGGGACATGATGGATTAGTCGTTGAGTACCAGCCAAACAATGATCCCAAATCCTATTTTGTTCAAAAAGAAGATGGTCTCCATTTATCGGTTATCAGAGCCCAGAGAATTTATAACAATAATTTTTGGCCGAATCCTGTCGTCGTCAAATTAACCCATGTCGAACCAACCTACGTCCCTCCTACTTTTGAAACTTTGGATGCAGAGATAGATCAAGATCAAGTCTATTTCAAAGGAAGGGTCCTTGATTTTAAAGATTTTGATGAGGTATTGGTTCGTTTTGAATATCGCATCTATCCGGGGTTTCATGAAAGTATTTATTATGATACTTGGGAGGAAACCGACTGGTTTGCAATAAATACAACAAATGAATTTCGTATCAAAACTGCCGAATTTTTAGCAATCAATAAAGAATATGAATTTCGAGTTGTTTTAAAAACCGACTTTGGAAATATTAAGGGAAACCTCAAAGAAGTAGAGATACCAAAGTGAAACACTAGTTT
>JAPORT010000063.1 GCA_026710085.1 Flavobacteriaceae bacterium
ATTTTATTAATCATTTGCCGTTTTTAAGTATTTAGTTTAAATATTCATTGCTAGTTATTTTATTTTTTTAAATACCTTACGGTATTCAAAATTACGAACGGCTCTTGTTATTTCTTTTATGTTCAGTTCTTATACTTATCGACTTTGCAATCTCTACTATTTGAGAGATGAAATAATCATTTGGCACATTGATTAAACTCGTTTTTTAATTTGGTGTTATAATAGGGTGAACATTAAAACGCCTAACTGTATCTACGGTTTTTGCAGTTTTCGTTTCATTTAATAAAAAATTTACTACGAGACATGACTGAAGTGGCTATCCTAATTTTAAGGGACAGAACAAGTTGAGATTATATCACCCAAATGAATCCCCGAACTTGTTGAATCTCCAACTTCGTATGGAAAGAACAGGAATAATGTATTTCTTGTCTTTTAGTTTCATTGAAGTGTCCACTCATCAACAAGAATAAAAGGGTTGCTGATTTTCCAATGATGCATTGTATTTTTCTAAATCTTGAACCTTGTTAACCATCAATAACAATCCTCTTTTCTTTCTGACATTCACGCTTTCGATTATTGTTTTGTCTACTCGTTTGAATTCGGCTCCTAACTTGAATAGTTTTTCAACCTCTAAATGTGCAAATATCTTGGTGATTCGGATTTGTTTCACACCCCAAAAAATATCAGAATTTTCTTCGGCTATGTCCCATTTTTTTCATTAGCCATCTCTTTACAATATTCAAAAAAGGCAGTTTTGCTAACACCCGGAACTCACCTTGAACTAAAAAAAATAGTTCCCGATTTTTTCCTCCGCTTTTGCTACAAGTTCTTTGAAAGCAGACAACTCTTTTTCACGTCCATGATAACACTCTACTTTACCTTTCAAAGGATCACGTTGTATTCCTACAAAGTGCTAATTTTCTTATGTTTATAATAGCCATGGCACTTAACATCTCAAAGTTATTCTGCCAATCTCTAAAACTTCGATGCTAGCCTAATTTTCACTAGTTGCGTTTGAGTTATCCGTCGTATAGTCATATTCTTCCTCTAAATCGAGTAATTCGATGGCTTCTTGGGATGGCTTGGGACGCTTGTCCCCCTCTTTGAAATAGGTATCGGTATCCCAAGTAAATGATTGATTGATTTCACGAGGGTCATTTGTTGTTATTAAATATTCGGTTAATTGATGGGATAGATTGTTTTTTATTTCAGCGTATCCATCTAGACCGGCCACGTTTACCAATTGGTAGGGATCTTTTTTTAAATCGTATAGCTCTTCAAAGGGCCTTTTGCCAAAGCTGAGCTCAAATAATGGCTCGACGCTTGGATTTTCTTTATGGACGAGCAGGTGTAGTTTCGTGGGGGCAGGGTAGTGTAGCATATGGGAATCAACATCTCCATATAGAGGAGGATCTCCAGCTGGCCAACGATCCGGTTCGTAGTTTCTGATGTACAAGAAGTCCTCTGTTCTTAGAGCTCTTCCAGGATACCCTAAGCCATTACTCCGAACATAAGCATGTCGCTCTCGACCAGTCACAACAAAATTTCGAGAAGGATCTATGGTGCCTTCTTTATTTTCAAATAATAATCCCTTCAAACTTTTGGCGGTCATTTCTGAAGGAGCTTCAATATTGGCTAGTTCTAAAAAGGTAGGGGCCAAATCGTTCAAATTCACAAAATCATCTATTTTTCTATTTCCTTCAATTTGTTTAGGCCACCAAACAATCAAAGGAATTTTTGAGCCAAAATCATACAAATTGGCTAACCCTCTAGGCATTTGCCATCCATTATCGCTACAAACAATGACCATGGTATTTTCGGTTTCCCCCATTTCATCTAACAAAGCCAAATAATTGGCGACATCTTGATCAAACAACTGCACTTCATGATAATAATCGGCCATGTCTTTTTTGACATCGATATGGTTAGGAAGATATGGTGGCACTTCAATAGATTCCAAATCGATACCGGATTTATTCCATCCTTCACTTCGAAACGGTCTGTGTGGGTCTCTACTGCTATACCAGAATAGCCAAGGTTGATTACTTTCTTTTTCATTATAAAACTCTTCGAATGAACCATATCGTTTTCCACCTGGATTATCTGTCCATCCATCGGGTTGAGCATCACCAGGTCCCCAACCTTTTCCTTGAATTCCCACATGGTATCCATTTTCTTCCATCATTTGTGGATAGACATCCATTTTAGGAAATCCACTCCATAGATTGGCAGCCGTGCCCAATCGCCAGATATCTTGCCCTGTCAACATGGCGGCTCTAGCAGGAGAGCAAGAGGGAGCAGCACAAAAAGCATTCGAAAATAAAACACCTTCACTTGCCAATCGATCAATATGGGGTGTTTTGACAGAAGGATCTCCATAGCAACCCAAATGATCTGCTGAATGATTATCAGACATCAAAATCAAAATATTAGGAGGGTCTATTGGATTCACTTTTTCGGACACATTATGGCATCCACTAATGATTAAGATAGTGGCTAATGAACTAAAGAAGAATACGATGGTTTGGTATTTCATAAACAATTTCATGTTAGGTTACGGTATGATATTCCGATTTTATTGATTTAATTATTCTTGATTTTAATAACTCTGTTTTTCACTATAGGATTGGCCCATAGGCCAATTGAAAAAATGTAGGCCAGTAAGAGGTAGTTGAATAACATGCCAAATTTCAATCCAATGAAATCACTGATTCCACCAATAATGAATGGAGCGACGGCACCTCCAACAATACCTGTACAGAGAATGCCCGCCATAGCCCCGTGATTGAACTTTAAAGAATTCAAACCCAGTGAAAAAATAACCGACCACATGACCGAAGCAAAGAATCCTACAACTGGGAATGCAAAAAGAGCGATGCGTAAAGGACCAAATAAAGCTAATGTAAGACTTATGAATGCCAGTGATGAAAAAAGGAGCAACACCTTTTTACTATCAATAAATTTTAAGAGCAGTAAGCCAAGAAAACATCCTAATGTTAAGAGTCCCCAAAAATTCCCTACCGTTTTAGCTCCTTGAACGTTAGGATCCACACCATGGTATTGACTTAAAAACTGTGAAATCCAAAAGGACACGCCTTGTTCAAAACCAACGTAGCAGAAGATACCAACAAAAAAGGAAATAACGATTGGATTTTTAAATAGTTGTTTGTACTGTGAAAGTGTTCCTATTCGTTCGTCTTCTTTCTTTACAATGATTGGAAATTTATGAAATAACACCACTAAAACCATGACAATACAGATGAAGGCAAACACCCAATAGAGCGAGGTCCATTTCATATCAATGTTGCTGAGATTGGATAATGTTTTGATCACAAAGCCAACATCATTTTTATCGATATTTTTCATCAAGTAACTGAAAAAATAGGGACCTGCAACTCCTGCAGCTCCAAAAAACAGTTGCCCTAGTACCGAATTGAATGCAAAATGTTCTTCACCCCCAGCTTCTCTTAGTAATGGATTGATGGCCACTTGCAACATAGCCATTCCTGAACCGATCGCAAACAGGGAGCCTAAAAAAATCAAAAATGTCGGTTTTAGAGAAAATATGAGCGCCCCACTACCTGCAAGGATGAAAGCCATCAATATTACTCTCTTTTCTTTGTAACGTTCCACCAAAAAACCAGAGGGAATAGACATGATCCCATAGGCAGAAAAAAACGCCAAAGTCATGAACCCTAAGGAAGAAAAATCGAGACTAAAACTTTTTTCAATGGCTGGATTAAGAGCTCCTAAAATATTGGTCAAAAAAGAAATGACAAAAAATATCAACAATACTAGAATGACAGTAAAAAGGTTTCTGTTGAACATTGATTTTGTTTTTGATTTAATAAACCGAAAATGGTTCTGAGGATCTTATCAGATCTATGTTGGATTCTATTTTCAATTTAAGTATTACGTCTTCTCCAAAAGTAATCTATCAGAAAAGTAAATAAAAAAATATTGTTACAACTCTACAATGTAACTGATACTCAAAATAGATACGTTGATATGGACCCAGAAAAAATAATAGCCATTTCTGATCGGGGTAAGGCAGATTACTTTCATGGAAGAACAAGGGAAATCAATTTCGTAAAAGATATTTTAAAGTTATCTAAAGAAAAGAAAAAAGGTCATTCGATATTAATACAAGGAGCTCCTGGTGTTGGCAAAACGGCTTTATTAAGAGAACTTGAAAAAATAGGAAGTGAAACTGGTTGGACAATTTCTAAAATAGAGTGGGAAGCGTTATGGAATGTGAATGAATTGTACAATTGTTTGATTGATGAAAAAACCTCACAAGAGGTGAATGTTAATATCAAATTAGCGGTAGGGACGGACTATGTATTTTGATAGGACGGAACGAACGATTTCAAAAACTATCAGCGCTATCAACAAACCACTAATCTTGGTTTTAGATGAAGCTCAAATGATTAGTGTTGGTTATCAAATCGATAGTCCTGAAATTGAAAAAGCAGCACAATTATTTAATCAGTTGCATAACATCGAATTAGAACATGGATTGGTTTTTCTAATCGCTAGATTAAGTGATACAAGAAGTCTATTCAAACAATTCAAAATATCAAGATTTAATAGTGATTGTGTGATCAATCTGAGCATGTTAGAAAAAGAAGCCGAAAGAAGGATTCTCAGAGATTATTTAGTTCAAGGAGCTGGTGTTGATACCAATAATCCGAATCTGAATTATTGGATTGATCAAATGTCTGAAGAAACGTATCAATGGGCTCATCATATTTCATTTTATGGACAAGTGGCCTCTGAAAAAGTAAAAAACAATCATGGTCTTTTATCGAACAAATTGTTATTCGAAGTGTTAAAGGATTCGCTTGATAAAAAAATATTTATTACAATGGTCGTTTTGTTGAATTGGAAGCACTAGAAAGAGCCTCCATACTCAATGCCCTATTTGAAAATGAAGAAAAAGAAAATGTGATAGTGGGATTTAAAGTCAAATCAGATTTTAAAACCAATCCAATCATTGAAAATTCTGAAAAAATGTTTCAAGAAATCATTTCAAGGGGGATTTTACAGATTCGTGACGATGGGTTTTATCAAATCCCGGTGCCGTCGTTAAGAACTTGGATGTTGCAAGAATATCAAAGGTATTTAACAATCATTAATCACGAACCAAGTCGTAAGATACAGCAGTTAATCGCTTCGATTCAATCACCAAAAGAAATGAAATCGAATGATCAAAAGATGATGGAATAATTTTAGTTAAACCTGTAGCTATTGAGACCTCTCAACGTAGAAAATATGGTGGAACCTTTAAGAGTGTCTCTTAAGATTCAAAAAGTCTTCCATTGGATATTTTAATACGGAAAGGATATGGTTGATTCTTGTATTGTATCGTTTTTTATTGTTTTTCAATTTCAATATGTGTTTTAATTTCCACTGAATTGCTGGATAATCTTTCCAATCATTAATTGACCAATCCGGTTCGCCTATATTGAATCTTATTAGAAATTCTTTGTCTTTTTTTGTAAGACGATCATTAACGTCTGTTATTAATTTAGTTAATGTTTTTTTATGTAAAATTTCATTAAATGGAATCGGTGTCATATCATTTAGTATTTCTAAATCTTCTTTTGTAACCTTGTGATATTTGGGGTTTAGAAAAGTTGTTACGGGATTACTTGAGGATAATAAACCATAGAAAAATCCTTTTTTTATTTGATCATCGAAACTAAGATGTTTGAAAAAAGAACAAATATCAAATAAATCACGTGCGCTTTGTCGGAAAAGCGCGGCACATATTTTACCTCCATAAAGTTGTTCTTGGGGGACTATTCGAACTGAACAGGAAGTATTAAATGTTTCTTGTGCTTTTGGTGATAACTTTCTTTCAATACAAGGATTCATAATTCCTCGATTGAACAAACGAATTTCCGTTTTTACAGAAATACCATATTGATTTACAGTGTGTATTTTGAATTTTCGAGGATTATGAGAGGCCGTTAAATTTGATTTTTTTAATTGATTGATTTTATTGCAAATTCTTTTTGAAGATTCATGAATTGTTTCGATCGATTTTCTTTTATCATCTAGGGGTACATAAGTCAAGTCAATGTCTATGGATAATCTAGGCAAATCCAACATAAATAAATTAATCGCCGTTCCTCCATGCAAAGCAAGACACTCTTCTTCCATGATGATTGGGAGAATCTCTAGTAGGATATGACATGTGTTGATATGTATTTGTTTGTAGTCCATCACCAAATAATATCCATTTCTGGATTCATTTCCGTTTGATATAATTCTAATGGGATGGATACTTTATACTTAGGTTCGTAGATACATCTTTCGGTTTCTACTTGACAATAACCTTTACCCAAATAAATGTTTTTTAAATTCAATTGTTCTACCCAATCGAATCCAATGTCTTCAATAAAGCAAAGAAATAAGCGCTTGACTTTTATTGAGTTGCAATTTTCCAACAATTTTTGAATCAATTCTATATTAACCTCAATTCCCCACCAATTTTCCAAGTTTTGATAGCATTCATACGTATTCGATTGATCAGGTGTTTGATATAGGGTTTCAAATAGAGCCCTTTCTTTCGTGGATTTAATGATTGAAAAATTCTCTTCTTCATAAGTTTCGAATCCTAAACCATCGGGTAAAAAAGAAGTTTTTTCATGCCTTATTTTAAAATCCCAATGGTATAGTGAAAACCATAAAGGAAGAGAAACACTAGAAGGCGTGAATAATTTAATTCTACTTTTATTGAAATAACAATAATGGGTGTTACCATCCAAGATAAGTGAAGTGATCCCCCCCACATGTAGAGGAAAATTCGTTTGTTCTTGTAATGCTTGTATTCCTTGGTATGCAGTTAGTTTTCCTTTTCCAAAATACCAAGCCCCATGACCAAGCGATTGAATTTTTCCTTGTTTGGCATAATGTTGTAAAGAACTATTGGGAATCCCCATTTTCTTTAGATAAGAAGTTAAAAAAACCCCTTCTTTTTCATTTGCCCATTGTCGGATTTTAATCACTTTTGTTATTTTTTGTAAAAATAATTATTTCGTAGGAATTTAACAAGTTAGGAAACATATAAACCACGACGCATTTAAGTATGAAAATCCCCTTTTCAAATGAACTAGTCGCCATTCCTCCATGCAAAGCAAGAAACTCTTATTGCATAATAGTCGGAAGAATTCCTAATAAGAATAGTATGGTATGTGTCACTATTTTTTTGTTTCTACATCATCACCAAATAATGTCCATTTCTGGATTCATTTCTGTTTGATATAACTCTAATGGAATGGATACTTTATACTTTGGTTCGTAGATACATCTTTCGGTTTCTACTTGACAATAACCTTTACCCAAATAAATGTTTTTTAAATTCAATTGTTCTACCCAATCGAATCCAATGTCTTCAATAAAGCAAAGAAATAAGCGCTTGACTTTTATTGAGTTGCAATTTTCCAACAATTTTTGAATCAATTCTATATTAACCTCAATTCCCCACCAATTTTCTAAGTTTTGATAGCATTCATACGTATTCGATTTATTAGGTGTTTGGTATAATGTTTCAAATAAAGCTCGTTCTTTTGTTGATTTAATGACAAAAAAATCATCATCTTGATAGGTTTCCAATCCTAAATCGCTAGGTAAAAAAGAAGTTTTATGATGTTCGATGTTAAAATCCCAATGGAAAAGTGAAAGCCATAAAGGAAGTGAAACATCAGTAGGAGTGAATAATTTAATTCGATTATGATTGAAGTATACATAATGGGTGTTTCCATCCAAGATAAGGGAAGTAATACCGCCGACATGAACGGGCAATTTCGTTTGTTGTTGCAATGCTTGTACAGCTTGATAAGCCGTGGGTTTTCCTTTTCCAAAATACCAAGCGCCATGGCCAAGCGATTGAACTTTTCCTTGTTTGGCATAATGTTGCAAAGAACTATTGGGAATCCACATTTTCTTTAGATAAGAAGTTAAAAAAAACTTCTTTTTTATCTGCCCATTGTCGGATTTTAATCATTTTTGTTACTTTTTGCAAATATAATTATTTCGTATGAATTTAACAAAATGGACAGCATATAAGTTGCAATTTAGTGAGGTATAAAGATTCTCCTTTTTTCAAATAAATATTAGATTTTTCTGTATCGTATTTTTATTGAAAAACTCAATCCTTTGTTGAAATCTTGAAATGTTGGAATTTAAAAAGATTTACATACAGAGAAAAAAATCATGTTCCTGATATACTTAGTGTTCATCTCTAACCAACAAATACCTTGTTTTCTTTGATTTTGCTTTGATCGACTAAAAATGGGTTTCAGATGGAAGAGGATCCATTTGACTGTTTGCACCACAATGATGAGGTGCTTGACGAATGGACAACAACAAACGAATGATTTGGTCAAAATGCTTTCTAAGTGGAGTCCCTATATTCTATTTTTGATAAAGGTTTTAATGTTGTCATCACATTTTGGCAAGTTCGACTAAATAAATTATGTTATCACAAAAAGAGCAAGACACGATGATCAATACGATGAAACCTTATAGCCCTATAAAAATTGCGGTTTTTGGTTCTGTTTCACGTAGAGAAGAAACTGAAAACAGTGACATTGATATTGCTTATATAAGAAGATGGTATTGGATTTTTTGAAAAATATGAATGAAAAGAAGAATTAGAAAGCTTATTAAATCGAGAGGTTGATTTAGTTTCTTTTAGAGCATTTGATCCTTATAATTGTAGGTTCTATCCTGATGTGTGTGGATAAAGATCTAAACCCCCACAATGGAATAGCATGACATTTCTAAAATTTTTGAAGTTTCGAAAGCCTCTAGCCACCGTGATGATTTCTTTCATTTACCATTGAACTCCTTTTGCTGTACGTTTATTCTATTATCAATTCCAATAACTTTTATTTCATCTTGTTCGTAAAATTTTGTTTTCGTATTATCCGTAAATACTAATTCAATTTTATGTGGCAACTGTTTTGCAGACTTGGTGATTGTTGAACGAAAATCAACAATACGTTTGATTGTTTTTTTTCCTATGAAAAAACTTGGACTTTCTACAATCATTCCAGCTTTTAAATTTTGTGCTTTGACTCTAACAACATTAATATCTTTTTTTTGAAGGAGGAAATCGATTTCTTGTTGAAAAAAAACACTGGCCTGTTCGAACATAAAATCATACAAATACTCGTAGGTTTTAACCTCATTTGTCTTCTCTAAAGCTCTGAAATAAAATTCTTTGTCATTTGAATTGACAATCGACATGGGTAGTTCATAGAATTTTTGCACAAAGCTCATAATGAGCCGAGACAACCGGCCATTACCATCACGAAATGGATGTATATCCACTAAGTCATAATGTGCTTTGAAAGAAAATCTATAAATATCTGTGATTGTTTTTTGCTTGTGAAAATGTTCGTTGAAATCTTTTAGAAACACATCAACAGCCGTTGGAACATTTTCGGCTTCCATAAATACTCGTTTGCCAGCTTGTAAAGGAACGGTTCTTAATCGACCCTCTAAAATGGATAGGTTTCCTTTTTTAGCAAATTCAAATCCTAGTGTACGCCATAATATTTTTGGGGATAATCTTTGTAGATCATTCAAACCGAGTTTAGGCATGTGTTTTTGTTTGGCCATTTCAAGAACATCTTTTAAAGCTTCGTGATGATCTTGAACCATTAGATTGTGTTCTATACTCGTCCCTTTTGGAGAAATATTATACTCTAACAGTATATTAACATCATCAATATTCAATTTAGATCCTTCAATCCCTGTGCTATGGCAAGAAATAGCATAAAGGTTATATCTATCGTGGTTAATCACCCCCTTACTTATCCTTTGATACTCTCGAACTAATTCTTCGAATTCTTTATTCATTTTTTACTCTTTATTATTTTGAAATAAATTTCTTGTTGCGAGAAGTTATCACTAGTATAGAAATGCTTTTTACTTTTCAAGAACGATTTTGTACGAGGAATATGCTTTGACTTGTTTTTCAAGAGGTATTAAAGGTCGGGAACCCCAAAAAATCCATTACAATCAATTGGAGGCTCTTCAATATCTATAATGAAAGCGTTTCTGTCCCCGATATTGATCAATGAGTTCAGAATAGGAATTATTTCTAATATGGAAATGTTTTGAATCATAACGGTCGTTTAATTCATAGGGCAAATGGGTAGGATCAATCAAATATTGTTTTTTGCAGTCAAAGATCAATAATTCATTTTCCATTCTGTTATCCTCATCATTTTTCTCCCATTTTTCGTTTTCTTTAAGAAGATGTTCTTTTGTTCTTGAAACTTGTTCGATAGAACGGAATATAACCGTTTCCCATCCTCTTTTAATGAAGTTTTTTAACCCGTTGATTTCATGGTTAAACAGATGCAGACGACTTTTGATTTGGTATTTTTTTAAACATCCCTTGATTTTGACAAGATCCTGAAGTTTTAACTCGTAAGTCAATGTCATAATACCGAATATTTTCTTTGAGCTACTTGTATCAATCACAACCAACTCCACTCATAAGATAGTGTGTTTTTCCACGAAAATACATCATCTGATTATAATGTCTATTAATTCATGGCATGAGGCCCCAATTAGTATTAGCCTAAACGGAACTTTCTCAACGACTAGAATGAAATCTCCTTAATACCTGAAAATGAGTTAGTTAATACATCGCACAAAATAGTCACTACACTTTTTTATGTTTTCACGCTAAGAAAGGGGCACTTGATAAATGAGTTTGAAGATAGTAGGGCTCCTTTCGCCTAGAGATTACTTTTTTATCAGGGTTTGGATTTTTTAATCATTGTTTATAGGCACTATCGTTTGATATATTTGTCTCATCTGAGGGATGCTTTTGTTGTCTTTGGTCATTAAGAGATAGCGATTTTCGGATTGTAGGCATTTGGCGGTAGTGTGCCATTTTTTGACGTATTCGCCCCGAATACAGTGCTTACTCTATTGACAAAACAAACACCAAAAGATATCTTTGACACACATCAATTCCGTAAAAAAACCCAATATCTGAAGAAATCAAAACTTGGATTCTACACAAAACTCTATGTCGTGGGCATGATGGGATTAGGACATTAAATCTCCCATTGAGATATATCAATAAGATGATCAAACCTTTTCAACAAATGATGGTTGGTTCCTTTGATGTCGATCTTGATTTAAGGGGGTTGAATCAATTAATCGATGACTTTAATGCGTCATTGACGCTCAGAAGACATAGAGTTTCTTATTTCTTTTAAAAAGGGAATCTTCAATGTGATCTATAAAATTGGAAAGATTTGCCGATGATTCAGTTGAAATTAAATGGAATTCAAGTGAATATCCAATGGGATGCTATGCATCATTATCAATTTTGAAGATCTTTTAAAGTACTCAGATGCAATATCTAGAGAAATTTCCAGCTGATGTCATTAGTATTTCTTTACTTTCCTCTTCAATATGTCATCTAGTATACAATCATCAAAAGCCATTTGGTATGTTGCATTGGCATATACTCCGATAGTTCCTGAGATGCAAGCATGAATCATCAATGGGGAGGCTAGTCATGCACTAGATTTTGAGGGCTTTCAATCAATCTATGGTTGGAGAATATTTATCATGTATGGATTGATTTCATAGTCCTTTTTCCAAGTCTGCAATCGTTTCATTGAGAGGGGGGAGGTATCAATCATAGCAAGATTTACTCGTTAAATTCTCCACGAATTAGAGGTAACAAATTCACACCTAAAAAGGCACATTAATGACAAGTTCAAAAACTTTTTATCGATATATTTGATTGCTTTCATGGTAGGGCGTTCATATTAAATATTTTACATGGTTTTCATATTAAAAAAGATACGCGATTCTTTCACTGTTAGTAAATCTTACTCTCTAAAGCATTCGTTCGCTAAGAGGTGTTGGTTGGCTTTTTCTTTCGTGTTGATGATCGGGTCTTATCAATCGGGTTATGGGCAAACCGATGAAGTGACAGTAATTGAAAATCGTTTTGAAGAATTTTTGGTTGGATCGGATGATTATGATTATTCAAATGAACATCTGAATTTCAAGTATCAGAAAATGCTTGATTTTGTCGACTCGGCAAAAACAAAATTCGACGAAGGGAATCTAAAGTATGATGAGATTAAGTCAAGAACAAACATATGGCGAAATATTCTTTTTCCATTGGTCATGGGCTACCACACGCCCGGTCCCAAAAAGAATCCCAATCCAAATTACAAGTCAACTGAATTTGCGGCTCATATTTTGGATATCATCAATAGAATGAACAAATTTGGCTGGGATGAAAATCAAGATATGGGGTGGAATGAGTCCTCACTTGCTCGAACTGGCATCATTGGTGTTGGTGGCACTTATGCCAATAAAACGGCACCCTATGCGGTCTCCATCTTTCTGATGAGAGACTTATTGTCAGAAAATGGAATTTTAGAAAGAGAGCTCAAGACTTTGGATCAAGCTACTGCCATTGTCGGTCCCCAAATGGAACATCCTATTTTATGGGAAATCAAAGGCTTTAACGTTGATTTAATCATAGGTTCTGTCCTAAGTCGACTTTGTTATATTCTTTCTCTGAATCCGGGTGATCAAAGGCTATCTGAAATGCAATACATCCGAAGATTACTTAATAAAGGGCTACGGATTGCGGATGGTTTTGCAGACTTTATCAAATCTGATTTCACGACAAATCATCATAAAAATGCGTACGTATCATCCTATGGAAATGAAGGCTTGCAAGCGGCTGCAGCTCATATTCATTTACTGAACAATACACCGTTTCAACTTGACGATGTCAGCATTTCAAACGTCTCAAGAGCGCTTTTAGCTGCCCGTATCTTTAGCAATAAATACACTTTTCACCGGGGGGTTTCAGGACGTTCAGCCGTATTTGATACCGCCATATTCCTTACTCCTGCCATGGCTCAACTATCGATGATCGATAGTCCTTTCCAAGAAGAAATTCGTGGTGCATTTTTGAGATTTTGCAATCCTCAATACCCTCAATTCAAAGACCGACTACTCAGTAGGGTATATGCAGGGAAAGGATTTTATCATTCTTTGGGTTCGGCTGAAATCATGATGAATGAGTTTCGCAAAGGAGGAACCGCTGAAGAATCTCCTAATGGACATTGGTACTTTAATTATGCAGGTTTATCAGTCCATCGGAGAAATCAATGGGCTGTCATGTGGAAAGGAATCGGAAAATATTTATGGGATTATGAAGGTCCATTGAAGAACAACACCAACATTTATGGGAAATACAATGGTGCTGGAGCCTTAACCATTCTCAATGGGGGTGAACCCATCTCTGAACCTGGAAGTGGAATTGTTAAAGAAGGCTGGGACTGGAGACGCGTCCCTGGAACTACAGCCGTCAACTCACCATTCAAAAAGATGACTTCAAAAAAGCATCGGCAGTTTTCAAGTAATTCTTTTATCGGAGGCATTACGGTCGATGGAAATAATGGTGTTTCCTCGTTTCAATATAGAGACCCAAAAACGTCTTTAAAGGCTAACAAATCAGTGTTTTATTTTGATGATTTTATTGTGGCTTTAGGTTCTGACATCGAATCGACAGAGGAAGATTCCATTCATACTACTTTATTTCAAACCGCATTAGTTGATGAATCCAATCATCCGACGTATTTTAATGGTCAATTCATTGAAGAATTAGGTTATACCCAACAGTTACAGAATCAATCAGTCGTTGTTGTTGATGCTGTGGATAATGCATACTTTGTTCCATCAGCCAAAGAGTTTTCCATTGAAAGAATCAAACAAAAGATGCCAGATCATACAGGTTTGAATAAATTCAGTCATCCTTATGTTTCGGGTAGATTAATCCATGGAGAGCAACCAATTGGCGGAGCCTACGAATATTATATCCATGTCAATGGAGGAAAAGAAGGAGCTCATCATCTAAAAGAAAATTATTTAGACTTGTTCACTTTACATCAAAAAGATGATCAAGCCCATATTGTTGAATATATTCCTAAAAAGTTAGTGGCATACGCCATCATGACCGAAAATGAAGTTTTAGACAATCCATTCATCATCGCATCAGATACGCCTTGTATTGCCATGATTGATCATGATCAATCGCCATCTGAATTGAAAGTTGCTGTCATGAATCCAGAAGTAGGAAAAATTGAGGGCCTAATCGATTACAAAGAGGTTAATACTATGGAAACTTGGCATGCCAAACCAACCATTCAACCAGTCGTTTTAACACTAAAAGGAGAATGGGCATTAGAAAATTCGGATTCTGTAAAGATTATCAGCATTGAAAACGGATTGACTCAAATACAATTTGATTGCATCGATGGTAAAAAAATCGCTGCCACTATTCAATCACTCAATTAAATACACTAAAATGATTCATAAAACTACACTTATTCCTTTTTTGCTCATTCTGTTGTTGGGGTTTACTAGTTCCAAACCCCCTTTTATAGAGACATCTCAAGCATTAGCTGATCCTAAAGCGTCAGATACATCAAGACCGAATGTTATTTTGATCATGGCAGACGATTTGGGTTGGGGAGATGTTGGGTTTCATGGCCATACGTATATCAAAACGCCCTATTTAGATCAAATGGTGGCCAATGGTGCCAAATTCAATCGTTTTTATGCCGCTGGACCCGTTTGTTCCCCCACAAGAGGAAGTGTTTTAACCGGAAGGAATCACAATCGATTTGGTGTGCGATCGGCTAATAATGGACATTTGAGAGAACAAGAAATAACCCTGGCTGAATTGTTTCGTTCAAAAGGGTATGATACGGCTCACTTTGGTAAATGGCATTTAGGGACTTTGTTTGAGGATTTTTCAGGTAAGGGGCCTAAAAGAAAACCGGAGGAAAACTTTATGACTCCTTCGATGGCTGGATTTGATTATTGGTTTTCAACTGAATTTTCTATAGCTACCTATAATCCATACATCAGAGATAAACAACATGCTCATTCGAATTATTGGTTAAATGAAGGCGATAAAAGAGTTCTTTTTGTTGAAAATGGAGATCCCGTAGACGAATTAAAAGGCTGTTCTTCTGAAATGGTCATGGATAAGGTCCTCCCTTTTATCGAGACATCCGTCAAAAAGCAAAATCCATTTTTTACAGTGGTATGGTTTCATGCACCCCATACCCCAGTGATTGGACATCCCAAGTATATGGAAGAGTTGTATTCTGATCGACCAGATTATGAGCAACATTATTTCAGTGTCATTACAGCTTTAGATGCTCAAGTGGGTCGATTGAGAGAAAAACTTTCAGATCTTGGCATCGCTGATGACACCATGATATGTTTTACAAGTGATAATGGTCCTGAAGGAAATCCCGATGTTCGAGATCGTTCAAGGGGTAGTACGGCTGGTTTACGAGGGAGAAAGAGAAGCCTTTATGAAGGGGGTATTAGAGTCCCATCAGTTATTGAATGGCCCAATGGTATCACACCAGGGACGGTCATTGAGACACCAGCTGTCACAAGCGATTATTTCCCAACGTTTAGTAGTTTGCTATCCGAAAAACTTCCCGACAGACCAATCGATGGTGTCAATCTTTTGGACATTCTCAATGGTGAAAAAACGGAACGAAATCGTCCGATAGGATTTTATTTCAACCCACACAAACAGCGTGTTCTGATCGATGATCGTTATAAATTGGTTCATAATCTTGGAAAAAACCGACCATCATCCGATAACAGTGAACTTCCTTCTTTAGAATTTGAATTGTATGATATCATCGAAGATCCGTATGAAACCAATAACATTATTGCAGAATACTCTGAAATAGCTGAATCTATGAAAACCAAACTTCGAGATTTTGTTGACTCTTGTGAAAATTCATTTAATAGAAATGATTACTAATGGGAATTATATACCAAAGTGGCAAAAACCGCTCAAAAATAGTTGATGGAAAAACTTTACTGTAGTATATAATCTCCATTTTTTTATCGTTATTATTTCCAAGCAATTTCAGATATAGGTATTTTTTGATTCAGTTTAATGACATCATGGACGCTTTCTTGAATAGCTTCTTTTTCAAATTTAGTGATGGATTGTTGATTTGATTTTTCATCAATTTTAGTAATTTATAGTTCTTCATTTTTATAGACAACATAAACAATGGTTCTTAATCCACTTCTTCCACCCTTTGTTCCATCTCCAACCCTACCTAAAAGAGTAGGTGTTTTTATCTGGTCTTTTGATCGTTCTTCTACTTGGGTCAGGATAATTTAAGAATTCATTAAATTTTTTGTAAAATTCATTTTTAAAATGAGGATTTTTTCTTGAAATTTTTGAGAGCACTTTGGCAGCACTAGGGACACAAAAAACATTGTAATTAGAAAAAGATTGGATTTTCATCAAAAAATACCCCCTTCATTTGAAATCAAGTTTTCTGTTTTTTGGTTGGAAGGGTTTATTTTTGGGAATAGGGGTAATCTTTTAATGCCTTGTCGGTGTTTTTTGATTTCTTCTAACGCCTCTAAGTGATCCGCAAGTGAAACAGCGTCCTCTACAGTTGGTATGGTGACTTCTATGGAAGGTAAAAAATGGGAATTATATACCTTTGTAACCACCTATCTTTATGACATAAGAGGTCATCATTCAATTCCAAAAAATCAAATCAATGAAATCACAAGAACTTAATGTCATTGATGATCGAGGCCCTGCTAAATATTTTCATGGAAGGAAACAGGAAATTAATTTCTTTAAACATTCTTTAGAGCAATCTCAAAAGAGAGGACTTGCTAAATCGATACTCATTCAAGGGCCTCCGGGTGTTGGTAAAACGGCTTTAATTGATGAGTTTAAAAAAAATTTAACTAACATTTGGCGAGTGATTGAATTAAACACCATCATCGACTTAGCCAATCCGATTCAATGTGCTCATTTATTAATAGGGCGAAAAAAGTTTCAAAAAAAAGCTAAAGAAATCGGCTTGGATCTTAAAGTTCTAAAAGGAAAAATAGAGTATGAAAAAACAGAAGAGACCATATCGGAGATCATCTCTCTCATTGATACACCAACTCTTTTGATTTTAGATGAAGCTCAAATGGCGGAAATTCAATTAACCAAAGGGAGTGATCCATGGCGTCAAGTATCTGTCATATTAAACGGCCTTCATAATTTGAAAAACGAACATGGATTTGTTTGTTTATTTGGTGGGCTAAGTAATACGCAAAACATTTTTCACGACTTTAAAATTTCAAGATTTTATACCAACGCCATCATTGATTTACAACGTATTGACCAATCATCCGAAAAAGCGATCTTAAAAGATTATATCGTTCAAGAAGCCCATGTGGATCCTCATCATCCTGATTTAGATCATTGGCTTGATCAATTATCAAAAGAGACCCTCCAATGGCCACATCATATCGTCTGTTATGCGGAAACGGCTTCAAAAATGCTTAAAAAGCATAACGGCGTTTTGTCGGATCATGTATTAGGCACGATTTTGGGAAAAGGATTGGCTTTAAAAAATGATTATTATCAGCGTCGGTTCTATAAAATCAGTCCTCGAATGCGATGTTTTATTTATCATGCGATCTTTGAAAATGAAATGAACCCCAGCACCATTGACGTGGATACTGTATTAGATGATTTTGAATTGAATCCGTATATTAAAGAACCTAAAAAAACATGGAATGACTTGGTGAGTCGAGGGATTGTTCAAGTTCAAGGGAATGGTTTTTACCAAATCCCTATTCCATCCATGAGAACATGGATGATTGGGCAATATCAAGCATATTGTCAAACCATATCATTAAAACCCAGCATGAAAATACAACGGATGTTTGATACATTAACATCATCAAAAACAAAAGATTTGAATTCGGAAATAAAACCAACGGATTGAAATAAGTTAATGAAATGGCGGCTGGTGGTTACGAAGGTATATAATTCCCTAAAAAATGATTGATCACCTTTTTCAAAAGAATAGCTTTTTGATCATCAGTGTCTATGATGTAGTTTTTAGAAACTTTATCTTTCATAGAAATATTTATAGTTGGTTTCTTTCTTCACACGATTGGCGTGTTTGATGATTTCTTCCTTAGTCGCTACCCGACAATTTTCAATTTCAAAATAAGAAAGTATTTTTTTGAATTCTTTTTCTTTATCCTTTGGAAGATTGATAAAAAGAGTGGTCATGGCTAAAATTGAATTTTGATGCTAAAATAAGAGATGAACGACATAAATTTTGAGAGAACTATTATACTAAAGCGGCGAAGCGGAGCTTCCAGATAGCCCGAAGGGCAAAACAGCAAAAACACACGATGCTTCAAGCCCTTTTAAATCGACTCCAATAATGAGATCCACCAAAAAATTGTTAGACTAGTTAAAAATTAAAAAGCATGCCGAATATCGTTTTGTTGATCCAAATTGAGATTGAACTCCACCTCTATTTAATGAAAATTTTTTAACTCGCTTAAGGTGAATTTTCAAGTGGTTAGAAAAAACTAAATAACTCTTGCCACTTTAGTATATAATTCCCATTTTAAAGGGACTTACACGTTTGGTTAAGCATAGCTTACTTATTTTTTGATTCTTTTTTGGTTTTTATTGGCTTTTTACCAGCATTTCGAATCACCACCGATGCCTTCAAATGCAACTCGATAGGCATGTCATTCTTCGGAATGATACTCATGAGGTCGTTTTTTCATGTGATACGATCTATGTTGACAAAGGGTATGATTTTGGATAAGATGCCAAAGTGATGACTTCTGCCAACAAATCTCAAAGGATACTTGCGTGGGCATGGATGTGGTTTTAGGAGATCCTCTATCGTCACTGGATTCCCGTCATGGATGAGGGGATGGTCAGGGGCCTTGTTTTTAACTAGAAACTAGTTTTTGGTCTGACCATCGATCAGGAGTCGTTTGACGGACGAGCATCACCATAAGATATACTGTGCAAGTCTTTTGCATAAATATTTTCAAAAAGATTGAAATTTAGAACGGTTCTAAATAAGGATACTCGATCACTATTGATTGAAAAACGATGTATCTTAGCAACATGAAAGATGATCAATTGTATACCACCAAAAATCCCCGCAAGGAAAATCTGGTTATCGATGCCATCAATAATCCCGAAAGATTCGATACATCCCAATTGGTAAAAACAATCGGAAAGGACTTATATCCAGGAACATGGGTAGCGATTGATGACAACAATAAAGATGACCGATGGGAAGTGATCGATATCGAATACTACCCAGCGGCTGAAAAAAATACCAGTTTATTTTGGCACCACTTGCGAAACGAATCCAAAAAGACCATCAGATTCAAAATAGATATCAAGAAAGAATACTGGGCAGAGCCATACTTATTGATTTAAATCATGCGAGTTCAAGAAGCTCTGAATATTCTATACCATCGAGGAGGATCATCAGGAGGAGAACAAGGAGGACACTCGCACCACTCTCCAGGCCAACCACCTCCCAAATCCAAAACAACTTGATCCAAGACACCCATCCCTTGGGCGTTGTGCTTCCAAACCAACTCTTGGATATAAAGATGCCAATGCTGGCGACGCCACCAATGATACGTCCCCTGATCAGCTCTTTTCACTCGAGCCCAAAAAGATTCGATGCCGTTGGTATGAACATCCCCATCGACAGATTCTCTTTGGCTATGACATACTTTTTCATGAATCCGTTTTAAGCCATGATAACACCTAGCTTCATTCGTATTAACCCGTGCCTCTGCCGTGGTGTTTTGATCGACAAACTTATGAATCGTTTCCCTATCCGTTGTCTCCACGACCTTGGCCACGATTTGATGTTTTGTACCCCCAAAATGAGGACAGTTGTTTCAGTGATGTCTTATGAGTTATCGATTGCCTTCAATGTTCCGATATGAAGCGAAGACAGCATCCTCTAGAATTCAAATTGAGGGTGGTGTAGGAAACTCTTCAAGAGCATCATCGCATCCAAGCATGAGCTCGTCATTTTGACATTCATCCTGTTCCAATGGCCACTTGGAAAAAAGCGTTGGACCAACGAGCCAACGATTTGTTTCATTGTTTGAATGCTCGAAAAACGGAGGATCAGAAACAAAAACCATGAGCTCCATGCGACCAGATCATTGGCCAGCAGAAGATCGACATGGAATTCTTAAAAAAAACTGATGATGCCCTATGCTATAGCCAAACGTCGTCCGATGGTGGATTGATTGTCTCCCCGAAGCATGGTCTGACCATGTGCTTGATGGTCGATTCATCGCAGTGGGTGGTATGATCAAGCCATCGGACCTTCCGAACTTCATTGGCGATTGGTGGATTTGATCAAGGAGTACGTTATCGACTATCCTTTTTTTGGTGCTCGGCGGATGCTTCGGTGGCTACTCATGAAGCATCCAGAATTCAAACAACTCCATATGAAACGCATCGTTCGTATCGACCAGTGGCTCCACCTCCGAGCTCTTGACCCCCATAGAAAGATCACTCGAAGAAGCCAAAGCCCTTAGCATCCGATCGTTCCATATTTATTGAGAGGATGATCGATTGAGAAGCTTAATCATGTCTGGGCCACCGATATCATCTCTATGAGTGTTCTAGGGGGAAGGTTTGACCGCTGTGCCATCATCGACCTAGATCGTCGTTTGGTGGTCGGGTTTCCTCTTTTCCATACCATGCCTGTCGACTGGTGTTTGGAAGCTCTCGACCAAGCGATTGAACACGATGGTTGTCCTTAAAGACTCCATACGGATCAAGGGAGTCCGTTGACTTCGAGGGAGTCTACGAGTACCGTCAATCGTTTTTCGATTCAGCGAAGCATGGATGGAAAAGGCAGAGCAACCGATCATGCCTTCATCGAACGATGGTGGCACTCGGTGCAACAAGAGTGCACTCCTATCGAACCCTCTGATGATGGTTTGGAGTGCGACCACAAACTAGAAAAATACGTTCGATTTGATCATGATGAGAGGCTCATCAGGGGATTCCATAGCAAACGCCCGTCGATCGTTACCAAGAAATCAATCAATAGAAAGAATCATGAATCATCGAAAAAATCAAAAAAACCAGTGGTTCGTTTTAAATCGGAATGGAGTTTTTTTTAAGTCCAAATGCCAAACAAAAACAAGAGTGATGGATCACTTAAATTTACATAGAAACTGTCCTAACAATGGGGTATAATTCATTCATGGGATTGAACTAACTTTATCACAAGTTATATTATATTTACAGATAAAATAAATTATGTGAAAATTTTCAATTTATCATTGGTGAGATACAAATTGTTATCTATGTTATTAGGTATAATAATGCATGACAAACTATTAAATTGGTTGTTAGGCATAGGTACTTTTGTAGTTGTATTATTTTTTATATATGGGATGTTTATAAAACCATTACCGATTAGTTAAAATAATTAGGATTATAACTAAATAATAGCCCTATCCGAAATCCTATTCGTCTCTATCTTAATCGTCTTATTGGTGATCCTAACCAAAGACTTTTTAGAAACACAGAGGTATTTCAAAGAAATCAAATCAAACAGTTCTAAGAAAAGTAACCATAACCCCAAGTTGGTGCATACAAACACAAATAAAGCCAAACAAGAGTTTAGAAGTTATAAGGTAAAAGTTTAAATGAAAAACAATACTTATGAAAAATGATATAGAACAATTAAAAGAATTAATATCTACACAAAACAAGGAATTAAAACAAGCAGTAGATAAACTTGAAACTAAAATTGATGGGCTACATGAAAAATTTGATATCTTAAATCATAAGACGGGATCGCATGGCAGCTTCATTAAGATATATGGTATTGTCTTAATTCTAATTTTGAGTGGCGTTATTGGTAAAGCGTTTCAATCTAATAGGTTAATAATAACCTAAACAACTTTTGAGACTAACAGAACCATTAGTAAGGATTAAAGACAATGGAAAAGTGTTAGTTCCTCCTATTAAAATCCAATTTGATAAAAAGAACAAACTAGAGTATAAGGTTATACCAGAGGAGTATCTCGTTATTTTTGATCCAGAAAACAATCGGATTGTTTTGAAATATCCGATCCCAGTTAGTGAGAACTTGGATTAATCAATCATCTACCCAATGAGCAACGAAACACGGACTCACTGAATGAAATGGTCAGCAAACGTTTAGCCGTGATGATTTAAAACAATCCCAATGGGTTGAGATTATAGGAGTTAAAAGAAAGGAAGTAACTATGAAATTGAAAAAAATGAAACTTTTGAGATTAATGCTTTTGAGTGTGTTATTATTGGCATGTTCAAAAGTTGATAAGGATGATGATGGCAGTAAAAGTGAGTTTGGCGTTAGTGAGATTGAAGTTGATAAGGAATTTGGCTCAAACTATTGCAGTGGGCTAGATAATTGTGATAATGAAAAAACGGTTAGCGATAGTTATAAAGCAATCGGAAAGTTTGAACACTTTGGTGATGTGCGTTTTGATATATGGGTTGGCAGACTAAACGGATATAAATATGATATAGATGATGTTAAAAAACAAGTCAATCAAGCGTTTGTTGATGTATTTAAGGTCATTGAGAAAAGCGATCTAGCGTATAGAATTTATAGCGATGGGAAATTTGGAACCATTAAAATACAACTTTATGATGTTGAATCGGTTGATGAGGAAAATTTGATTGAACGTTATGTTGTTGAGAATAGAGTTTGGGTAAGTTTTGGTTTTAGTGATGTTGATTGTAATGAAAAGGGTTGTTGGAGTGGTAGTATTTGGATTGTTTATGATGATGGAAAGTTGAATTTAGAGGAAAGCTTTTAATGGACAGAAGGAGAATTGGTGTATGCCCCCACTACCAATTAATTTATAAATTAATTGGTAGCAATAGAACGGTTGTTTTTAGTTTAAGAATGGTTGCGAACACAACAAGTTAAATCCATTAATTAAACGGTAGTGTTTCTATTATTGAGAATGAAAAACAACATTTGATAGCAAGGCACAAAAATGGAAATGGACAAATGCTTTAAATGGACATGATACGGATGAGAGGTTAACCAAATGATGAAGTGAAATAATGAAAAATAATGGATAATGCTTAGTTTAAAAAAAAGTAAAAAACTCAATAAGGGTTTCATGGAAAATGTCATCAGGGATATTTTCAGCAATTCGATGCTATTTATTTTGATGTTCCTTGTAGGATTTTATTCTGCTGATGGACAGAATAACCATGA
>JAPORT010000069.1 GCA_026710085.1 Flavobacteriaceae bacterium
CAATTAAAAGTCTTAAAGCTTTTTTTTGATACGCTCCAGTTCGTGTTTTGGACAAATCAATAAACCTTCGTCCGTATCGACCACAATGTAATCTTTAAGTCCACTAATGAGAATTTTTTTATGGCCCTCCACTCGAACTAATGAATTCGAGTTATTGACAAGGTTTCCATTTTTAAACATCAAAACGTTTTTATTCTTATCTTTTTTTGAAACATCGTAAACCGACTTCCAATTTCCAAGATCCGTCCAATCAAAACTAGCTTTTAAGACATAAACGCTTTCAGATAATTCCAATAATGCATAATCGATGGATATATCTTTGAGTTTTGGGTAGTTTTTTGCAAGAAAAGATTCTTCTGAAGGAAGGTTCAATACATGATATCCCTTTTGAATTTGAGAATACATTTCTGGTTGGCATTTTAAAAATTCATTCAGAAACACACTTGCTTTCCAAACAAATATGCCGGCATTCCATAAATGTCTTTGTCCCATCAAATAGCTTATCGCTTTTTGACTTTTGGGTTTTTCAGTAAATTGTAAAACTTTTGAAAACCGTTCATTTTGATTGGTTTTTATATAACCATAATCCGTACTTGGATAGTTAGGTTCGATGCCAAAAGTGATTAATTTTTCTTGATCTGCTTGACTTAAAGCAAATTGAATGTCTTTAATAAAAGAGGTTTTGTTTTTAATCAAATGATCACTTGGCAAGACTACCATTTTGGCTTCTTTATCTCTTTTGAAAATTTTCATAGAGGCCAATAACAAACATGGAGCTGTATTTCTTTTAATAGGTTCCAAGACAACTTGGTCTTCATTAATATACTCAACTAATTGGTTCAATACGATACGTCGATACCGTTGATTGGTATAAACATATATGTTTTCTTTTGGAAAAACACTTGCGACTCTTTCAAGGGTTTCTTGTATTAACGTTCTGGAATTGCCCTGAAGATTTAAAAATTGCTTGGGCTTTTCAACTGTGCTCAATGGCCATAGGCGTGTTCCTGATCCTCCGGCCATAATCACCAAATAATGATGCTTCGAAGATGTCATAACATCCTTACCATGGCTTCCTGATGAAATAAATATTTTTTACCTGTGGTGATTTCTATACATTCTATTCTTTTGATTTTTTTTCTTCCTCTAGTATATTGAATACCATTGCGAAACAAAAAGGTTTTGCCTATGGGTATTTCTCGAACACTGATATGATTCGTTTTTGGAGCATATTGATTTAATGCTTTGACTAGCAAAACATCGGTTGAAGTCGATGCCTTTGGATCCATCATATGCCTTTTTAGTCTTTCTAATACAGATTTCGGGAAGATCTTTTGGCTCATCAATGGTTGCATTAGTGAACTGAATTCTGTTTTCCACTGATAGCCATGAGGTTTTAATTTTAGATAGTTGTTTTTATGTTTGAGAAACACGTAAAAATGGGCAATCTCATGAACCAATGTGATTAAAAATTCGTACTTGTTTCCTGAATTATTAACGGTTATCCGACATGAATTGGGTTGATTCTTTATAAACGTAAAATCACCAGCTTTTGTCATTCTTGGCGGAGTTACTTTAACTAAGATAACTTTATTTTTAAGGTAACGCGCAATGATTGGATAAGAATCATTGGGTAGATAATTTTTTAAAAATGAAAAGGGTTCTGTTTTTCCGTCCAATTCTCTTGATATTTTATCTGATCACTTCAAGTAGATTGTAGCTTTTTTCTTTCGATTTGTTAAAAAGGGAGAACGTCTTGTGGACATTGAAAAAACTTAGAAGTTTTTCTAAATTAAATTCCAATTTAACTATAACGTAAGAAGAATTTTTGATGTCATCAATTCTCAAATGATCAATAAAATGGGATTTTCTACAAACTCACCTAAAGTTTGTAAAAATTTTGCTCCAGTCACTCCATCAACAACTCTGTGATCACTAGCAAGTGTTACTTTCATGGTATGACCAATGACCATTTTTCTTTCCTTGACCACTGGTTTTTCTACAATTGCCCCAATGGATAAAATGGCTACATTGGGTTGATTAATGATTGAAGTAAACTCTTCGATACCAAACATTCCAAGATTTGAAACAGTAAACGTGCTTCCTTCGATTTCATCTTGTTTTAGTTTTTTATCTCTAGCTCGAACAGCAAAGTCTTTGACAATAGATCCTAACTCATGAATATCTCTTTGATCGGCAAATTTGACTACTGGAACCACTAGTCCATCATCGATTCCAATAGCGACTCCTAAATGAATGTGTTTATTTTGTACGATTTTTTGATCGTTCCACTGAGCATTGACTTGAGGATGTTGCTTCAATGCAAAAGCTACGGCTTTTAAAATAATGTCATTAAACGAAACTTTGTATTGACCTGATGCATTGTATTGCTGTCTGAATGCTACTAAATTTTCAACATCGTATTGGATGGTGAGATAATAATGTGGAGCCGTAAACTTGGATGATGATAATCGTTTGGCAATGGCTTTACGCATTGGGGTATTAACGATAGCGACCACTTGTTCTTCAAAATTTCTTATTTTCGATGATGTGGAGATAATCTTAGGGTCAAAACTTTCAATATCTCTTTTAATAATACGGCCATTAGTCCCTGTTCCTTTGATCAATTGTAATTGGATTCCTTTTTCTTTAGCAAGTTTTTTAGCGAGTGGTGAAGCAATCATTTTATCTGTTGGTGATGAATTGATGGAAACAATTGATGGGGATATGGGTGACGCTAACTTTTCGATTGGTTGAGGCTTCTTGACATCAACCTCTCGTACATTATTTTCCTCTTTTTGACTAGGTAACTTGGGTTGGTCTGTTTCTGATGAGGTAACTAATTTTAAAATCTGATCGACATCTGCATCTTTTTCACCAATAATTGCTAATAGTTTATCCACCAAAGCAGACTCCCCCTCTTGGATGCCGATGTGTAATAGTGTCCCTGATTCAAAAGCTTCAAACTCCATAACCGCTTTGTCACTTTCAATTTCCGCTAATACTTCTCCTTCTTGAACTTGATCACCAACCTTTTTCCTCCACTCAATAACTTTACCTTCTTCCATCGTATCACTTAACTGAGGCATTTTAATCACATGAACGCTCTCTAGAATACGACGATCTTTTAAATTCGATTTGTTGGATTCTCCCTGAGAATCTTTTGGTGTTAATGATTTTTCTTCAGCTAACTGGTTTGTTTGATTTTCTTCCTTTTGAGAAGAACCACTAGTGATTAATTCGGTAATGTCTTCATCTTGATCTCCTATAATAGCCAAAAGAGCATCTACATCTGCTTTTTCTCCTTCTTGAATACCAACATAAAGCAATATCCCCTGATGAAAAGATTCAAATTCCATAGTCGCTTTGTCGGTTTCGATTTCTGCCAAAATATCTCCTTCTTGAACAGAGTCCCCAACTTTTTTAAACCATTGCACTACTGTACCCTCTTCCATGGTATCACTCAGGCGTGGCATGTTAATAATTTCAGCCATTATAATTTATGTTTGATAAAAGGATAATCCGTCTGTTCGTAGACTGCATCATACATGACTGATATTTCAGGAAAAGGGGAAGATTCTGAAAAATCGACACACTTTTGAATATCACTCCGTACCTTATGATCAATTTCTTTCAATTGATCTTCTGTAGCATATTTTTTTTCCACAATCACGTCTTTGACTTGAGTGATTGGGTCTATTTTTTTGTATTCTTCGACTTCTTTTTTGGTTCGATAATGCTGGGCGTCAGACATAGAATGACCTCTGTAACGATAGGTTTTCATTTCGATTAAGGAAGGCCCTTGCCCTTTTCTTGCCCTTTGAATGGCTGGTTCAATAGATTTAGCAACATGAACTGGATTCATTCCATCTGATTCGATTGATGGAATATCGTATCCTTGACCTAGTTTATAGAGTTCTTGAGTTGCCGAAGTTCGCGCTACAGATGTCCCCATGGCATAGCCATTATTTTCAATGATGTAAACCACTGGCAAATTCCAAAGTTTTGCTAGATTAAGACTTTCATGAAAAGTTCCTTGTCGAACAGCACCATCTCCTAAAAAGCACAAGGTGACATAATCTCTTCCAAAATATTTATCCCCAAAAGCCATTCCAGTACCTAAAGGGATCTGTCCACCAACAATTCCATGACCTCCATGAAAACGATGTTCTTTAGAAAAGATATGCATGGATCCTCCCAAACCATGTGATGTTCCCGTTGATTTACCGTAGAGTTCAGCCATGACTCTTTTAGGATCTACTCCCAAACCGATGGGTTGCACATGATTCCGATAAGCGGTTATCATGCGATCTTTCGTGGGGTCCATGACATGAAGAGCTCCAGCTAAAACGGCTTCTTGTCCATTATAGAGATGTAAAAACCCTCGAACTTTTTGTTGAATATAAACAGCAGCAAGCTTGTCTTCAAACTTGCGCCAAAACAACATTTGATGGTACCAACCAAGGTATGTTTTTTTAGTAATTGGTTTCACCTAAGGAATTAGAAAGTTCAACATTGGATCGTCCAAAAATACAGAATTTTAAAACCTTTTTAGTTCATAAAAACCACCCCATCGAGACTGCCCTATGTTCATCCCAGATTGAAAAGTTGAAAGAATTGTTTTGCAATCTTAATTCCAGAGCCAAGAAGCGGATAATCTCAAGGTGTTATCTAGCGGAGAAGGTGTGGATGAGACAACAAAAAGATAAGAAAAATCAATATTTAAATTTCTCCTTTTCATCCCAGTTCCAACGGTAAAAAATCTTCTAGGTCCCTTGATTTCACTTTCTCCAAAATACCCTGCTCTCAAGATGAATTGATCCCTAAATGAAAAAGAAGTTCCGATCGAATAACTGATTAGATTGAACTGATTTTCTTCACTGGAGAACGAAGTAAAGACCCCCTCTAAAAGACCAATATCTTGACAACTCTGATTGTCTTTTTGACATTGTTTTGTCGTCGGGACCAATAGTTTATTGAACTCTGCATAAAAGCCTAAAATATTGCTTGTTTCCAATCTCAAATCCATGCCAGCACCAATTCCAAGGTTAGTTGGAATAAACGAACTTCTGCTCCTTGGACCATCATATCTGATTTTAGGTCCTAAATTGGAAATTCGAAATCCATATCTCCACAAGACCATGTTTTGGCCCCATTTTTTCCAATCCCCCTGATGAAACCCTGAAACATCAGCTCCAAAACTGATCGCCGCATTAGGATGAGCATCATTATTGGTTTTTAAATCAGAGCTTATCAAACGGCCCGTTACAGATAAAGAAAACGCTTCTCCCATTTCCAACGCGTATGAAAAATCTATGGCCAATTCATTGGGGTGTTCAAATCCCAATCCCAATATGGAATTTTGAATGATATCAGTTTTTTCAAATTCACCTAAGCTAAAATACCGTATGGAGGCGGCCCATATACTTCGATCATTAATACGACCAAAAGCATTGACATTTCCTAAGAATATATCATCCACTAACTGACTCAAATAAGGGGTATAACTACTGCCGATACCATATGAAAAGTCACTATACGTATACTTTGCTGGATTCCATTGTTGTGAAAATACATCAGCGGGGGTTGCAATACCTTGTTCGCCTAATCCACCGGCAATGGCATCAGGAGTGATGGTCAAAAACGGAATCGCTATATCTATTCTTGAGGCGTTTTGTCCATAGGCGTTTATGGCTATTAACATGATGAATAGAAATAAATTTTGAATGCGTTTCATATCAAATGATTGGGGATGACGCTGTAGTTTCTTCAACAAGGTACAACATTCTGTGAAACCAAAAAAAATCAAACTAAAAAAGTGTCGATGGAGATCATCTTTGATTCTAGAAAGGAACTCTTTTCCTTGGTTGAAATATTTGCATTTGAAAGAAAACATGCTTGTCACAACTATATTGTGAAAATACCCCTATTTCTAGGAACCTTTACAAACATACAGCACTAGGGACTAAAAATGGATATCATCAATTTTGAAGATTTTGGTCTCCAACAGGAGTCTCAAAACATTCTACTTTGGTATCTAGAACTTTGGATGAATCACCTATTATCTTTTCGATACCAATGGGCTCTAGAATCTTTGGTTTCATAAAGTGTCATGCTGTGTAGAATAACATTAGGAGATAATGCATTCTGGATTCTTTTAGAAAAATCAATCAATAATAATTCACAAGTTGGATTGTAGTTTACTTTTTGGATTTTGTGACCTTCTTTTTCTAAAATCAAAGCAATGTTTTTATGCGGTGAATCCACATTCAATATCATCGAATGATCAAACAAATCAATAATTCTTTCTTTGACAATCTGTTTTAAATCGCCAAAATCCATCACCATACCTCGTTTAGGACTTGATTTGTTTTGAATCGGTTGACCGATAACAGTTACCGATAGTTTGTAACCATGTCCATGCAAATATTGACACTTTTGATCATGACCATAAAGTGCATGTCCAGCTTCAAAATAAAAATCTTTGGTTATTCTGATTTTTTCCATGATTTTAAAATCTTTTGAGTCGGTTCTTCAAGGGCTAATCGAGCCGTCATTTCCGCATGAGATTGAAGTAGGCTATTCCAATTTTGGGTGTCATTCCAATGTAATTTTCTAAGTGATTTAGTGGCTTGAGGACTATACGTAGCGAGTTTTTTTGTGAGTTCAATTGACTTGGTTTCTAACAATTCAGGGGGTTCAACCAAAACGTGATACAACCCTTTATCTGATGCCCATTTTGCCGACTTATATTGGTGTGCTTCTATTGATAATTGGTTCAAAGCAGAAAGGCCTATTTTTCTTTGAATCGCTGGCGCAATCACATAAGGACCAATGCCAATGGAGAGTTCCGAGAGTTTGATTGAAGCTGATTGACAAGCAATGACATAATCTGATGCAGCAACGATTCCAAGCCCCCCACCCAATACCTTTCCTTGAACTTGTAACACAATAAATTTTGTCAATTCACGGAATCGATTGAGTAAATCAGCAAACGATTGAAAAAAATCGATAGCATCTCTTAGCGTCGTTATTTGAGCAAGTTCCATTAATGACGCTCCTGCACAAAAAATTTTCTCTCCATAACTTTTCATCAAAATAACATGCACCTCGGGATTTTGGTCCAAAGCCAATAACGCCTCGGATATTTTTCCCAATAATGTTTGGGTCAGTGCATTTGCTTTAGACGAACCAAATTCCAAACAACCAACTTTTTGATTTATATGGATATTTATTATTTCAGACATCGATGCAATGCCACTATGGGAATTTTGGTTGGATTAACACACGTTCAAAGCAGTGAAATGGATCATCAGATTGTTTGGGAAAATAAACATCGTAAGGCAACTGGACGTAACCTAAATTCTGATAAAATTTTTGATTTTCGATGTTTTGACTGAAGGTATCCAATCGAATTGAAGAAATATGGTTTTTCATTGCCTTGTCTTCAATGAATTGCATTAATTTCTTTCCATAACCCTTTTTTTGATGATTTGGATGGACCATCAATCGATGTACATAAAAATGCTTTGTATCAGGAATGATCCAGTCAATATCTTGATATTCCTCATCTTTTCTTGTAGAGACCATGACAACACCAATTAATTTTGTAGCTAGTCTGTAGGCCCATAATTCCTTTGATTTGATATCTTTTTGAAATTCCAACAATTTGGGGTAATCTTGGTTCCACTGAAAAATATTATGAGCCATCATTTTTTGACGGCATGCTATCATTATTTGATTAATTTGAGGGAGATCATCCAAATGAGCCAAATCTATCATCTGGTTTCAAAATTAAACAATTGATATTCTGTTATAAATCGATGCATCAAATCGTATTCCAAAAAAAGCAATTATCCCTATTGATCGTTATAGGTTGTCTTTTAATAATAGGGAATGTCATTGGCCAATTCAATCACTATCATTTTGTTGGGATTCAAGTAGATAATGATGTTTATTTTGATTTAGACCAATACTATAGTAGCGGAAATTTTTTGCATTTTGGAAAAGGAACTCCTATAAAAGATAACGCATCGAAACTAACTCATTGGACTTTTGGTCAACAAATATCAACTCCTTCTATTTCGTTATACAAGCCCGAAAAGGGGGATTATCCTTACAATGGATGGCTTTTTATCAGGCGTCAATCCATAAATTTCAAAAATAAAAGGTCAGGTAGTGGATGGAGTTTCCTTTTGGGAGTTACTGGTGCTGATTTATCTCTAGCGCGTCCAATCCATAATTTTTTTCATCAAGTCATTCGAGGCATTGAAAAACACAGTTGGACGGATCCGATTCCGACCTTTTTTCATCTCAATGGATCTCGATTTTGGTTTCGGAGCATTGATTTGGGAAGTCATTGGAAAATCCAAGGTAAATCCATCATCGATATTGGTTCGTATCGAATAGGAAGCCAAATAAATTTGGGAATCCACTTTGGAAATCTTTCTTTCAATCCCTATCAATGGATTCAACCCAAGAATCATGAATTTAGATTTTCAATCCATATTCAAGGAAAGTTTCGATTCAGATTCACTGAATATGGGCTCAATGGAAAAATCTTGCCATTTAAAAGTGGAGGTGATTGGCATTTAATCTCACAACATTTTACTTTCGAATATGGTGTTTCCATGGCTTTAGAAACTTGGAAACTTTTTGCCATTGGTGCCATAGCTACTCGAGATATTCAGCAACAAAACGAATCCAATCACTATTTTTTACAGTTAGGGATCATTAAAATTTTTTTATAAAATTTCCACTGATGACAACGGTACAAGGTTTTTATTCGATGTTAAAAATCAAAGTTCAATTGTTATAAATTCGCAAAGGAATCCATACTTTCATGATTGATTCAATGGGGATGTAGCTCAGTTGGCTAGAGCGTTTGACTGGCAGTCAAGAGGTCGTGGGTTCGAGTCCCATCTTCTCCACAGTTTTTTTAATCAAATTCGAGAAGATTTTTGATTCACACTTCATAGTTGGTACGGTTTTGGTGTAGTAAAAATCATTTGCGATTGATAATCAACCATTCCACAAATTGAATTTTATGAGATATCTCAGTGTTTGTTTATTCGTCTCTTTGGGAACCTATGGATTGGCTCAAACAAATCTTTTTGTCCACCCTGATGCGGAAGCTTATGTCAGTCAGACCAAAACTGTGGCTATCATGCCCATTAGCACTACTTTTTTTATCAATCCACTTGATTATGCATCACTTTCAGATCAAGACATTCCCAAAATTGAAAAGGAAATGGCTTATGAAATCCAAAAATCAATGCATTCATGGTTTCTGAAAAGAGGAAAAAGAGGAAAAGTTCGCGTTTCGATACAATCCATTAATCAAACAAATGAAATCCTTAAAAACAATAACATTGATCCTTTAACAGAATCCAATTTGTCCATAATCGATTTGTGTGAAATGTTGGGAGTGGATGCCCTTGTTGTTGGCAATTTGGAAACCGACAAACTTCTTCCCGATTTTGTTTCTGTTGGGATTATTGCTTTAGAAATGTTCAATATCCTGCCTTCTTCAGAAGATACCCCACTGAGCAATACAGCGACTTTATCCTTGCAAATTTTCCACTCAAATGGAGAGTTGGTTGTGGACTATTTCAAACATGTTGAAGGTCGCTTGGGTTCCTCTCAAAGTTCATTAATCAATAAATTGATGCGGAAAACCACTAGGAGAATTCCCTATACCATGTAAACAATTGAAAGGGAACTATATACTTAGTTACACGGAATGATTTTTTTGGTAATTATATACTAACGTGGCAAAACCCACTTAAAAATAGGGACTTATGAGATTAACCTAAAATCGATCCGTCTGATATTGGTTTCTTCTTAACTACGTTTTAGCACATCGGGTTTGGGGCTCGCCCAAACCAACCAATCAGCGTGATAGAGAAGTGTCGGTCTTTGGTGTGACGATTCTTTTTGATGACGTCTTAAAAACAATTTCTTTTTGAGGGCGACATTGTCTTACTCTGGCTTTGAGAAACCGAAAGGTCTGATCCATCATAAACCTTTGAAAATAAGAAGGATCACGGGTTTCTTGGCTTCGATACAAGGCTTCCCAATACTTTGGTTTATCTTTTAATAACACGATGCTCAATGGAGACTGATGATAGTGTTGAATGTAATTCATCAATAACCGAGACAATCGACTATTGCCATTCACAAAAGGATGAATCGTCACCAACCTCATTTGAGTTTCAAATGCTAATTCATTGATTTTCCAAATATCACCATCCAACTGTTGATTTCGTTCGTTGATTTCTTCCATCAACTCCAACGTATGCCCCACCACCGTGTTGTAATCATAACCAGAACGACGAGGCTCCACCCCATACGTCACATCACATCGGCGAAACTCTCCAATCCGAGGATCAAATGTTCCTCCAATTGCTCGAACGACGTCGGATTCATTTTTTAAGATTTGTCCAGAAACGTCTTGAATCAAATCTTTGGTTAGCGGTTTTTTTTCTTCAGCATTTTGTAAGACCGTTAATAAGGCTTGATGGTGATCTTCCACTCTGGTGATGTAATGCCGACTCACCTCACGATCTGGGTAAATCGCATGATTCAAAATCATCATGGTATCTATTTGTGAATACGGTAGCCCCTCTAATCGACAACTATGATAGGTGAGGGCTATTCGATTAAAATCTTGATAGTCTTGATCATATTGTGTTCGTTCGAAATATTCAGAACATAACGAAATAAACTCTCTTTCTTTCATGTTACGAAAATATCTAATCCTCTAAAATTAATTATTTAATAATCTTCTATTGCATTCAGCACATAAAACTTGTAGATTAGATGGAATTGTCCGACTACCTTTTGAATATGGCGTCATATGATCTCCATGAGATTAATTGATCGGGGTATTGCATTCTGGTTTCTTTCATATTTGATTTTGATGGACTTCGGTCGAAGTGATCGCTTCATGGCTCTTGGATGAAGCCACGAAGTTGGTATTCGAACCACTTCTCGGCACTGCGTTCATCAGGAAATAATTCAAATAATTGTAATAAGGATAATGATTGATTCATGGAACTAATTTTCAATCAATTGACGAAAATTTTGTGTATTAGAGTATATAGTTCCCAATTGAAAGGTACATGACTTTTTAAGAACTAAAGCTTAGTTCGATTCGACTTGTTCCATTCTCAAATTGAAGCAGATGGTTTGCCATACGCTAAAATCAATAAAACCCTTTCCATTATAAAACTCACTACGTCAAGCACTCCTAACAAATACATGATGGGAATTAAAATTACTTTTTTAAAAACCCTTTGATTGCCGAGTAAGCCAAATACGCTAGAAACGCTAGAGCAACATAGAGTACGATGAATCCAACAAAGCCCATCAATCTATTTCAGATGTCTTTCTTTAACTTCTATAATCAAGGCAATGGCAAGACAAATCAAGACACAAGCGATAAAAATATTTCCTATTCCCATTATTTGGATTCGTTTAAATCAACTGCAAATCTAAAAATAATTTTTGACGGATTACAGCAAGAAAACTTCAAACTAACAGTAAACATCTTATCGGAAACTACTTGAAATCTATATTTGATCATTAACCTCTTTGTTGTCAACAAGAATCTCGGTATTTATGGTATGCTTGTCCATACTCCATGGTTTCTCTACTTTCATTGCGCGCCCCTTTGGTTGACCCATTTGGAAAAAGTCTTGTTTCAATGTATTCGTTGATTTGTCCAATCTCATGAACTGGCTTTCAACATCAATCGGTTAAAGAAGCGTAATAGGGTAATAACACTTCTAATAAATGGATTTAACCAACTAAAATCAGGAATAGTCTTGAGTTTTTCTAATCGATCAATTTCTTTAGCAATCAGAATATGAAGTTTCTTGTGTTTGTTGAATATGGGGACTGGAATTCTGGCAAAAGGACGAGTATCGTAATGATTTGAAGAAGTTTTGGTTTGACGCCAAGCTACTTGCATGATGGGTGCATTTATCACACCAACAAGATATTGAACCTCCTCTATTGAATCACTTAACAAGTAATAGAAAGTGTGGGACTGATCACCATATTTTTGGAGATTCTACATGATCTTAAAATGTTTCCAGAAGCGTTATAAATCACTTTAAGTCTCGAATCATCAAAGTTACAATCGGTTAATGCTCTAAATTTCTTTTGAAGTTATACTTTAGTTCTAATAAAGGTTGCGATTTCTTTTCATCTCTTTTTTCATCATACTGGGTTGACATCTTTACGGTTATCTTTGTTGAAATAACCTTCTATAAGAAACGATGAATCGGGGAGAAGCGGAATATTTTCATGGTCGTTATCGAGAACGGAATGCTTTTAGTCAATTCTTAGAGAAATCGAAAAAAAACCAAAAAGGGACTTCGTTTTTAATTCAAGGCCCACCAGGTGTGGGGAAAACAGCCTTATGGCATCAATTAGCGAAAGACTCTGTCGGTTGGGAAACCATTGAAATCAATCCGACAGCTCTTTATGATTTGAAAGAATTCAGAGACCTTTTAGGCTTTCAAGATTGGAAAAAATTTTATCAAAGAGAGAAGATTCATTTCAAAGCACAAGCGTTAGGGTTTGGAGTGGATGTAACGATTCCGATCAATCGACATACATTTCAACGCACTTTAGATCAAGTCAAACGTCCTATTATTTTAGTGTTAGACGAAGCTCAACAATTAGAAAAATACCATCAACAATTGGAAAAGCGATTGGTGATTAGTGAAGTGTTAAAAAACATGCACAACATCAAAACCGATGATGGGTTTATGGTGATTTTTTCAGGCTTAAGCCATACGCATCAAATGTTAAAAGATTTGGATATTTCTCGTTTTGCGAGTCAATCCATTTATTCATTAGACTGTATCGATAAACTTTCAGAAAAGAATATTCTCAAAGATTATTTGATTCGAGGGGGAGGCATTGATGAAAATCATTCTCGCTTAAACCATTGGATTCGACAACTCATTCAAGAAACGCAAGGTTATCCGGAACACATTACCGCTTATGGTCAGTTAGCGGAACAGCAACTGAAGGATCATGATCGATCGATGGATGAATCGCAATTAAACGAAGTCTTACGAAAAGGACAACAATCTCGCTATGAGTATTATACTTATCGATGGCAGGGATTATGCCCCCAGAAAGCACAAGCCTTGACGTTTGTTATTCAAAAACATCAAGCCATTCGTTATCATACAGACGTCCATCTATTACAAGCTTTCGAAAAGGAAGGTCTTTCTCCAAAGGATGCTTCTTCGTTATTCCAAGAAACCATTCAACGTGGGATTTTTGCTCCGGTACCAGGGGAACAATATCAGATACCGATTCCGTCGATGGTGACCTGGGTATCGGAAATCAAATACCCTACCTATCAAAAAAAACCAATGACCCTTCCATCTTCACAATTACAGAAAGGGCAGTTTTTTACTTGGGACGACCGTATCCATGAAGTTAAAAAAGTGTCTGGTTTAGGGATTCAAACGGATAATAAATCAGATGATCGTATCGAGTATTTTCAAGTGGAGTCCGTGTCGGATGAAAAAGCGACTCTCCACCCCGCAACCAAAGTGTGGTATCATGATCAAAACATTCCTCCGAAACGATAAAAAAACGATCACTAAAATTCATTAATCAACATTTAAAGATATGGATGATACCATTCTCGCCTTTTTGGTGATATAGCGTATCTTTAGATGGTATGAGTATTCAAAAAAAATAAACACGAGTGCAAGGGGGTGCTAACCCGAGATCCTGTTCGATTTCAAAACGAACAGGAAGTAGGTTTTCTATTACAAGTCCTCTGTAAAGCCGATAACTGGCGATTGTGGCAAGATGCCGCCAATACGAAACATACGTTGAAAATAGGTCAAGACACGGGTGTGGATGTATCGGGATTCCGAAAAGGAGATGAATTGATCGCTTTCGGAACCGAACATATCTTGAAGCAACGTACCGATGGCGTAACACATCGCTATGCGTTTGTTGAAATCGATACCTTAAAACACAACCAGAAGCAGCCCATCGAACATGGGCACAGCCACAGTTGGTGAATCGTTCGTTTCAAGAACTTCGAAAAGGTGATATTCTGGAAGTTCGTTATCTCCCTAATGGAAGTTTGAAAGATCGCTTGCATCGAAGCCCTCACATCATCATTCGATCACTATCCCCGACGAGTCGTGAAATCGAACTCACAAGCCCTGAAGATTTCAAATCTTTTTATGGTTCACTTCCCAAAGATTTCCTTTTCAACATCGTGACTGATTGTGAAACGATTCAAAAGGTTCTTGACCGATGGAACCAACAAATAGAAGATGTGAAGCATCGACTGGAACAAGCTATTTCTTTTTGGACGAGGTTTTCCTTCGATGGTATTTTTATTTTTTGAATCCCATCCCAGCGTTGGTAAATATGGTTTTGTATGAATTCATCGATTAGTGTAGGGGGTTTCAAAACTCGATGCTCTTCTTTGACATCTCGAAGTTCTTTATTCAAGCTATCGTAATCAAAAAAGCCCATTCACGTCCATCAATAATTAATCCTTTCCAAACCACATTCTTCCCTTGATTCCATCATTGATTGTCAAAGTTTGGAACCACACTATCAAGGTATCTCAACAATTGACTTTTATTTGCATCAACATGTACTTCGCCTCTCTTTTTGCTTTAATAATGATTTTATTAGAAAATGAAATTAAATCACACCGTCCATTTGAATTTGAATAGTTCTGTTCCCAATCATCTTCGCGATTTTTTAATCGAAATATACTTTTAGGAGCCGATTCGATATTCGCTTCGGCCTCATTAATATTCATTAATTCTTGATATAAATGTTTTAATTCTTGTTTCATCAAATATTTATTGATTCGATCAACAGATGGTCTGTAGAATCGGTTGCCTTGTCCTTTAGAATAATTTGAGTTATTTGATCTATGAGTTCCATCCTATTTACATTTCACCTCCTCCAAAATTCCACATAGCGTTTGAAGTCTATTTTGCTCATGTCTATTTCTCTTACAACTCCTTTTGATTCGAAAAAAAACATTCGATGGCATTCGTATGGACTTGAGTACCCACATGATGATGGAAGTTATGCGATATACAAGAATGATTTTTTTCCATTAGGTGTCAACTTTATGTTTACTAATCGAACTACACAACCATCTCCTGACAGTTTGATACGTTATCTCTATTTCCACGGATGAATCATTGAACATGGCGTTTTAATGGCTCTATCCGTCCGGCTTCCTTGGGTTGGGATGCCATTCCTTCATTCTACGGTGGAAACAAAGATGAATATCATGAATAGAATCGAGTTTTTCCAATAGCTGATTATTTATTTTTGCAATATTGTAACAAATCAACTTCAAAATAGGTTTTAAATTAGATAACGACTAACAAGGCCATTGTTTCCTTTCTACAAGATTCATACCTCCACTCCGAAATGATAAAGCTTGAAAATATCCACAAGTCCTACAAAATGGGGAGTTCGGCTCTCCACGTGTTGAAAGGAATCAATTTTGAGGTCGAAAGTGGAGAGTTGGTAGCTATTATGGGATCTTCTGGATCGGGAAAATCGACATTATTAAACATATTAGGCATGCTCGATATTGCCGATAAAGGGCTTTATCAGCTTGATGGGACTCCCATTGAGAAATTAAATGAAAAGAGAGCAGCTCGCTATCGAAATCATTTTTTAGGATTTGTTTTTCAGTCGTTCAATCTGATCAATTATAAAAGTGCCCTTGAGAATGTAGCCCTCCCCCTTTACTATCAAGGTGTCGGACGTAAAGAAAGACAAAAATCAGCCATGGAACTTTTGGAAAGAGTCGGCCTCGAGCCGTGGGCAAAACACTTGCCTAATGAGTTATCTGGTGGGCAAAAGCAACGAGTTGCTATTGCAAGAGCTCTCGTTTCAAAACCAAAAGTGGTATTAGCAGATGAACCCACGGGGGCTCTCGATAGCAAAACATCTTATGAAGTGATGGAATTAATCAAAGAAATCAATAATGAAGGGAAAACCATTTTAGTGGTCACCCATGAACGAGATATTTCTCAAATGTGTAACCGAATCGTCAGATTGCGTGATGGTGAAGTTGCTGAAGACTTTTTGACTTCAAACAGAGTTATCAATCATTAGTCCCATTTATGTTTGATCGAGATCGTTGGGTCGAAATATTTGAAACTATCCGAAAAAATAAACTAAGGACGGTCCTCTCAGGATTTACGGTTGCTTTGGGCATTTTTATTTTTGTTATTCTTTATGGTTTGGGTAATGGATTGAAAAACACCTTTCAACAATTTTTCCTTGATGATGCTGAAAACGTCCTTTTTGTGCGACCAGGTCGCACATCTATTCCTTACAAGGGCTATAAATCAGGACGGCGCATCGAGTTTGTTAATTCTGATATTTCTGACATTGAAGGACAGTTTCGTTATTTCATTGAATACATGACACCACGTATCTTTTCCTCCGTAAGGGCTACATATGAAACAGAAAGTGAAAATTACTCCAACATCAGTGTGGGGCCCGATCATCAATACATAGAAAAAACCGTCATGATGTATGGTCGTTACATCAATGAACAAGATTTAGTCACTCGAGAAAAGTATGCCGTGATTGGTCGATTGGTGGCTTTGGATTTGTTTGGCCAACTTGATGTTGTTGGTCATTATATCGATTTAAATGGTTTTGCCTATAGAGTTATTGGGGTTTTTCAGGATAGTGGTGGCGATAATGTGGAACGAACTATTTACACTCCATACACCACCCAACAACTGTTGAATAAAAGCACTGATAAAATCAGCATGTTTGCCGTCACTTTTCGAAAAGAATTAGGTCATAGAGGATCCATCATATTTGAAAATAAACTAAGACAATATTTAAAAGAAAAAAAAGTCATTTCTCCCCGAGATCCTCGTGGAGTATGGATTAATAATCTGGCAGATTCATTAAAAAGAAATCAACAATTCGCGGGGGCTCTTCAAACCATTGTCAGTGTGGTTGGGATTGGAACACTGATTGCTGGCATCATTGGTATTTCTAATATCATGGTTTTTGTGGTTAAAGAACGAACCAAAGAATTAGGCATCCGTAAAGCGATTGGAGCTTCACCAAGAAGCGTCATTACGATGGTATTACAAGAATCCATTTTGATTACCACATTTTCAGGATATGCTGGCTTGTTTTTAGGCATCCTGATGCTTTCTAGTGTAGGGGAACGTTTGGATGAATACTTTATCACCAATCCTTACATCAATCTCAATACAGCCATCTTTGCTACTATTGTCTTGGTTGTATGTGGAGGCATTGCAGGCTATATTCCTGCCAAAAGAGCTGCTTCCATCAAACCGATTGTCGCCTTGAGAGATGAGTAGTTTTAGGGTTCTTTTCGACCGAGATACTTGGCAAGAAATATTTGGTTCGATAAGCAATAATAAAACCAGAACCGTCATCACCATTATCGGTGTTTTATGGGGCGTGTTTATATACATTGCTTTATCGGGTTCTGCCAAAGGTTTGGATAATGGTTTTGAAAGAATGTTTCAGGACATTGCGATGAACTCCATGTTTGTCTGGGCTCAATCAACCAGCATACCCTATGAAGGATTTAAAATCGGACGCCCTATTGGATTAAAACTTTCTGATGTTGAATACTTAAGGAAACAAGTCCCTGAAATTCAATTCATCGCTCCAAGACATAATCGAGGTGTTTTTGGTTCTTCTTCGGTAACGGTCAAACGAAAGAATCAATCCAACAACTACAATCTCTATGGAGACTTTCCAGAATTCACCAAAATAGCCACCAAACGAATCTTTGATAATGGGCGATTCATCAACGATCAAGACATCCTCAATGCCCGAAAAGTTGCTGTCATTGGCGAACAGACAGCCGAAGAATTATTTGAACAAGGAGAAGATCCCGTTGGTGAGTATATTCAAATTGACAATATCTATTTTCAAGTCATTGGCGTTCATAAATATGTTCCTGGGGGTGGTTTTGAACAAGCGGGAGATATTTTCATCCCGTTCGAGACTTTTCGAAAATTATACAATACCGGTGATTCTGTTGGGTGGTTTTCCATAGCCGCTTATGACCATGTGGATGTGGTACAAGTTGAAGAAGACATTCTTTTGGCTTTAAAAAGAAAACATCGCGTATCTCCTAAAGACAATCGAGCATTTGGATCTTTCAATCTCGGTGAAGCCTTTCATCAAATCATGGGCTTTGCCAATGGGATGACTTTGATATCCCTCATTGTCGGCATCGCTACCTTGTTGGCTGGAATCATCGGGATCGGTAATATTTCCCTCATATCAGTCAAAGAACGAACCAAAGAAATTGGGATTCGTAGGGCCCTAGGAGCGACTCCAGGAGAAGTCAAAGTTCAAATCATCATCGAAAATATCTTTTTGACGCTACTTGCTGGTGCTATGGGATTGGTTTTAGGAGCAGGGGTATTATCCATTATCAATATAGCGACCCAAAGTCTTGAAGATTTTCCTTATACCAATCCCACCGTACCTCTAATTTATTTATTTGGCGTTGTGGTTTTAATGGTCTTATTGAGTACTCTGATTGGATTGATTCCGGCACAGAGAGCGGTGAATATTCGTCCCATTGATGCTCTTCGAGAAGAATAACATATATCAACGATAAAAAAGTTCTGTCATGAAATTGATTTATAAAATCTTATTTGGGGTACTAGGGCTCTTGGTTTTGCTTGCCATAGCCTATTTTGTGAAAACCAATAGCAAATCTTCTGTTGTTTTTGAAACTGAAAACCCAACCATCACATCCATTGAAAGAAAAACAGTGGTTACAGGTAAAGTCATTCCCGAAGATGAAGTTGAAATCAAGCCGCAAATTTCTGGCATCATCGATCAACTGCGTGTTGAAGAAGGTGATTTCGTAGAAACGGGACAGCTACTGGCTACAGTCAAAGTGGTTCCTAACGAACAAAGTTTGAATTCTGCCAGGGGGCGTGTGAATAATGCTCGAATTGAATTACGCAACGCTGAAATCGAATACAATCGAAGTAACGATTTGTTTGAAAAAGAAATCATTTCACGTCAAGAATATGAAAATGCCGAATTGAGATACCAAAGAGCTCAAAATGATTTGAATAATGCTTCGAGTGATTTACGCATCATTCAACGAGGGACTGCCGGTGGATCTCGTTCAGCCAATACCAATATTCGGTCGACAATTACAGGTACCGTATTAGAAATTCCTATCAAAGAGGGGGATCAAGTGATTGAAAGCAATACCTTTAATGATGGAACCACTATTGCAACCATTGCTGATCTTAATCAAATGATCTTTGAAGGTCAGGTTGATGAAGCAGAAGTGGGAAAACTCGAAATTGGCATGGATCTCAGTGTTAATTTAGGGGCCATCGATGATCACTCTTTTGAAGCTGTACTGAAATTTATTGCTCCAAAAGGAACCGAAGAACAAGGGGCCGTTCAGTTTAAAATCGAAGGGGATGTTTTTTTAAATGATAGTCTTTTTGTCAGAGCCGGTTATAGTGCCAATGCTTCTCTGATTTTAGAACGAAAAGATAGCATCATGGCCATTTCCGAAGCCTTACTACGATTTGATCGAAAAACAGAACAACCTTATGTTGAAATTCAAATTGGTGATCAGCGATATGAAAGACGAGATGTGACATTGGGAATATCCGATGGCATCATGGTGGAAATTTTAGAAGGTGTGGAAATGGAAGATGATATTAAGATTTGGAATAAAACCGAAACCAGAAAAATTGGTGATAATGACCAAAAATCCGATTAAATAAACTGCATTTTTTAATTTCATGAAATTTCATTATCTCTTTTTGGTTGGTCTTCTTTTTTCGATAAGCCATACAATACAAAGCCAAAAAACTCAGTACACTCTTTTAGAATGTCTGGCTTTAGCCGGTGAAAATTCGATTGCCATCAAACAAGCCTTATTAGATGTTGAAAATGCCAACATTAATCAACAAGAAGCCAACATGAGTTTCTATCCATCAATCAATGCTAGTTTGAATCACTCTTGGAATATCGGCCTCAACCAAAACATCACCACTGGTATTTTGGAAAACATCACCACTCAATTTTCATCAGTTGGCATTTCTTTAAATAATACCCTATACCAAGGTAAAAGAAAGTTTTTGGAACTCTATCGCAGCAATCTCAATGTGTTATCTCAAAATTTAAATCTTCAAGAAATACGAGATAATATCTTTATTCTAGTTGCCAATGCGTATTTGCAAATCATGCTTAATCGAGAGCTTTATCAAGTCAATCAAATTCAAATAGAATTATCGAACAAAGAATTAGAAAGAACAAAAAATCTCATACAAGCAGGGATTGTCATCCCGAGTGAAGTTTATGAGCTAGAAGCCAATATTGCTTCTCAAGAACAAGCACTCATCGTTGCCGAAAATAATCTGCGATTATCTAAAATTTCTCTCGCTCAAATACTATTGATTACCGATTATGAAAATTTTGATATTGGTGATGAACAATTCAATGTTCCTTTTTCATTGATTTTAGCAGAAGATCCAAAAGACATCTACCATAAAGCTGTCGAAACGCGTGCTACCATTAAAATTTCAAAAACCAATGTCGATTTGGCATCTTCCAATTTGGCCATTAGTAAAACATTTCTTCTTCCATCCCTCAGTGCTTTTTATAGTTATAACACAAGAATTTCATACAGTGATCGACGTGTGGGCACCGATGCGATTTTTCAACGTCCAATCGGTGTTGTCGAAGAAACCGGGCAAAGAGTTATTACTTCAGCCAATGAAAGCAAAGTTGTGGGTCCTTTACCTTTTTTCGATCAGTGGACATTAAACGATGGTCATAATTTTGGGTTGAATCTTTCCATCCCTATTCTCAATGGAAAAAGTGCTCGATTTAATGTCCATCGCAATTTGACTAATCTCCAAAAGGCAGAAGAACAATACCAGCAAGATCGTCTGAATTTTGAAACCACCATCAATGAAGCTTTCAATGCAGCACATGGTGCTTATCGATTCTATCAAGCTAGTTTAAAAACCGAGATTTCTAGAGAAAACGCTTATCAAGTGGCTCAAAATCGATTTCAAGCCGGAGCGATTAATTCATTTGAATTGATACAAGCACAACAACGATATGAAATCGCTTTATCGGATCTTATTCGAGCCAAATACGATTATATTTTCAAATTAAAAGTCTTAGAACTTTACTTTGGACTTCCACTCAATGTGGATGATATTATTGACACTTCAGAATAATCATATCATTTTATTGGATTGATTCTTCATATTGAATCTTCGACCAAAAACTGTTCTGTTTCACTAGCTCGTGATGGCCAACTGATTCAATGTCGTGAACTGTTTTCTCAGGACTATCGTCATAGTGCCTTACTGCATTGTTTTATTCAAGAAATCCTGGATGAAAATAAGGTGCCACCGACGTCTCTTCAGGCCATAGCAGTCAGTCAAGGTCCGGGATCCTATACAGGACTTCGGATTGGTGTTAGTGCCGCCAAAGGCATATGTTATGCCTTACAGATTCCTTTGATTGGAATCAACACATTAGGAATTATGGGGCAACCTGTTTCCATAGGTTCTGAGGAATTGATTGCTTGCATTTTAGATGCTCGAGGAAGCAATCTATATGCTTTATTATTGGACGATTCAAAACGAATCATCAAGGCAACATGGTTTGAAAATTTAGAAAATCCCACCATAGAGAATGTTTCAAAAGGAAAGCAACTAACAGTGGTTGGTGATGGACAAAAAAAATTAAAAAACTTTTTGCCTGATTTGGAGGCTACATACATTCCTGAAATTCAATGTCCTTCTTCGAAAAACATGATTCAGTTTGCATATCATAAATACTCTGAAAAAGAATTTGAAAATATCCATGATTTTGAACCCTTTTATCTTCGAGAATTCCATCCCACCAAACGTAAAAAAGTAAAATGAGCTAGCCGTTGATGGCAACCACCTCTTTGACTTTTCCGGGAAGCATTTGTTTCATCATGTTTTCGATGCCCATCTTTAGTGTATAGGTTGAGGAGGGACAGCCACTACAAGCTCCTTGAAGAATAAGACTCAGTATTTTATCTTTTTGATTATAAGTATCGAATGCAATATTCCCGCCATCAGCAGCAACAGCGGGTCGGACATAGTTATCTAAGATATCGACAATTTCTTTTTCGATATCGGATAATTCTTTTTGGTGCCTTAATGAAACAATATACTGACTATCGATAGGCCCATTGATTACCGGATTTCCAGATTCAAGATAGTCTTTGATAAATTCACGTAGGGGTGTAAAATATAAATTCCAATCTTGATTACTCTGAATCGAAATGTAATTGGAATCAAAAAAGACTTCTTCGACATAATCAAATTCAAATAGTTTTTCGGCCAAAGGGGCGTTATGGGTATGTTGGACTGATTTGAATTCATAAGTCTGATCGACGAGTGGTTTATTAGCGACAAATTTCATGGCCCTGGGATTGGGAGTGCTTTCAGCATAAACACTGATGGGGAGTTTGCTGGATTCATTGGATTTGATAACGGTTCCTCCATCATTCAAATAATCTTGGATTTGTTGGGCTACTTCATCATTGACTTCACTCCACTCAAGAATATCAAATCGCTCCACATGAATTTCATGTCGGCCTATTTTGACTTTTTTAACAAAGGGGAGATAAAACAATTGTGCTGCCAATGGAGCATTGGTTGTATGATCGATGTTTTCAAAAGTTTGCACTTCTTCTGGTCCAATAGGGACATTCGAATAAAATACGGCCCACGTATTTTCTTTTTCAACCTTCGATGTGATTTCAATTTTTTTCATATTCGATGACAAAATTACAAATTCAAAT
>JAPORT010000001.1 GCA_026710085.1 Flavobacteriaceae bacterium
AACTGAAAGAGGAGATTGAAACGCAATTAGCTCAAGTCAAAGAGGACTTAGAAGAAAGCTTAGGCGAGGGCGGCTTCCATAGTGGGGACGTGACCATCAATTCTTCGGGATCTTGGGAATTCACCAAGCGTCAGTTGTCGGACAAGACCGAATTCAGTGGGAATTTCACCATCAATACGGGAAGTCTTACCGATGCGGAAGTGGATGATTTGATTGGCTGGGTGGCCGAGATCACCTTGATTAATGGCGATTTAACCATCACCCATAAGGATAAAGACAAAGTCATCAAATTTGCCAAGCTCAGCAGCGTGACGAATTTGGACGATCGTCAGCCCCATGCCCACTATCCTGAGTTAACCGGTGTCCTAGAGGTTTCCTTAAGTGGGGATGCTTTTAAAGAGACCTTATCGGTCAAACTCCCCAAAATCACCAAAACAACTTTTGAAGGCCATCAAATTGAATTACCCAAACTAGAACAAGGAGACGATGATAATGGTTTCGATCTCAGTTCTTTGGCTTCTTATGAAGGTGATTTAACGATTCAAACCAATGACAAAGTAGACATTTTATTGAATGCTTTGGCAAGTATTGATGCAGAAAAAAATGATGGAACTGGAAGAGATAAAAAACTCCTTACCATTGATGGAGGAAAAAACGTTCATTTAGACGTTTTGGCATCGGTGAAAGGATTAATTATTGAGGATGTTAAGCATTTAGAAGCCCCGATTGTCCAAGAAGCGGAACTCACCATTAAGGGAGATGTGATTTCGGTGGACATTGCCACAGGTGAGGGAGATAAAGTCCATATCAAAAAACTAACCATTGATGAGGCAGGCGAATTAAAAACCTTGAAATTTCGAGGGAAAAGTAACTTAAAAGATGTTGTTTTTAGAGATACTACGACAGGTGATCTAGAGACATTAGAAATCCATGGTTTGGAATCAGTGCGACTTGTCAATTTGGACGAATTAGAAAGTCTGACCACTGCGGGAATCATCAAATCGTTGACAATCAATAACTCATCCCTTGAAGATGAATTAACCTTAGGGCATGAGAGTGGAGATAATGGTGTGTTGCGCGTGTTGAATAATGCTGATATTACATCATTGAAAGCGGATAAAGTCAACAAACTCAAAACCCTGATCATTCAAGGTAATTCTAAATTGGAAACCCTTAGTTTTTCAGAACTGAAAGCAGCAGGGACACAAACTTTTGGAACAGGTAGTAAATGGTATGACAAGGATGCCATCATCATCGGAGCTTATAACCAAGGTGGGCGCTACGCTTTTGATGCGAATTTGGCGAATGATTTAGTCGCTGAAGCGTTCTTACCCAAAATCGAAAAAGATGGAAATAAGCCCGAAATACCTGGAAATATTGAAGACGACAAGACGGGATTAGAGGGCTTAAAAGACTTCTTAAAAAGTGCGACGAGAGCCATTGTGTCGTATGATGGTGCAGAAGAATATAGCGCAGCTCGTAATGAAGATGACCCTAAAAAACGTGCAGAGGGTGAGGAAGCCCCGACGGATGGGTCGAACCTCATTTTATTTCGAAAAGGATTGGCTGATCAGGCAGGTTCCAGTATCGCTGCTAAAAGAGTCTTTGTCATATCAAAACCAGCCCCCGCTTCACCGGGCACCATTACAATTGGACTTCGAGGAGGCATTAGTAGAGTGGTTACATTGACAACTGGAGGCTCACTCAATAATTGGGTCCGAGATATTAATGATCAAGAAGTGAAAGATTTTTTTGATGTTAACGAAATAGATATTGAAGCCACGAAAGGAGCTGTCCCATCTGGAAATATTCGTTTTGATACGGGTGCACTTGGAACAGTCACTCAAACTCAAGACGATGATGATATTGACAATGATTTAGGAGGATATCTTAAATTAACCATCGGGGAATATAGTCACGAGGTTCATTTAACAGATGGGTCAGAAGATGATATTGCTTTTGCAAGAAATAGAAAAGCAGCAAAAACCTATTTAGATACGGATAATAGTTCAGAATTTGTTGATCTTCCAGGCTTATTAAATACGTTAGCACAAGCTTTTCCCGCTCATACCCAAAGCTCATCAACTACTGTAAATAGAGGAATTACTGATGGAAAAGGGATTACTCCTTATGGAGTGAATGATTACGATGAACCAAATGGTTATCTATCATACGGAACTTTAGACCCCAGCCCGATTGATAAACCGATAACTGTGACATTTGAAAATAAACTTAGTCAAGATGACTTATTGGCTTTAGTGGATGATGATGCCGATACAAACATCAAAAATGGAGATTATCTTGTAATCACATTGACATCACAAAAGCCAGGTGCAGAGGATTCAACCATTGGACAGCCAACTGAAGCAGAGGGACCAAATAGCTATCTTCTTGCAGGTATTGTAAGGGATACGCCTGAAAATCAAGGCCAAGCTTATGTAGATAGTTCTGAAAGAGGAGAAAATGAATTAAGTGTCGGTAATATTCTACGAAAAGCCAGTGCTCCTGTAAAAGGGGTGGATGATCAAGGAAAAACAACTAATCGACCTGGAAAGGACATCGACCTTTTTGGTGATCTCTAAACAATGAATGAAAGCCCCTTGGACTATCTTTTTAGTTGAAAATAAATTAAGATTTTATATTGGTT
>JAPORT010000144.1:0-4524 GCA_026710085.1 Flavobacteriaceae bacterium
CTATTAATTCTCTTCTTTAGCAATGGCTCTCTTTAAGTTTTTGAAATCGCCCCATCAAAATTAGAACTAAAGAGGATTCTCTAGTTGTGTTCAAGCTACTATCGAGAATATCAAAGCCATAGGACCTCAGCTGATGAAAACCACCACTTTTGATCATGGTTTGTCATGGGCCGAACACGATCTCGTCATGGAGTCGTGCGGCCTTGATACCTTCTTTTCTTGGCCGGATTCAACCCGGGAAAAAGAACGATTGAAAACCGAATCAACAGAGACAAACTATCAGATAAAATGAATCACAGAAATGTTCGTCAATTCAATTTTAGCTACATTTGCCCTTTCCAAAAAATTAAATCAACGCGGGCTCGTTTAGCACTGGCAAGTTGAACATGGTGGGCCTTTGATACTCCAAAAATTTCTATTTATTGATTCGGCCATTCTTTTTTTTCGTTTTACCTATACTCACCGGTTCACTGGCTGCTCAAGAAAGTCAAATTCAAGGAATTGTTCTTGATCAAAATAATGCACCACTTCCAGGAGCAACTCTATTAATCTCAAACACAACCAAAGGCGTTACCACAGATTTTGATGGCAATTTTACCATAATGGCATCTGTTGGTGATGTGCTTGAAATAAGCTACATCGGATTTGAAAGTCAACTCATTACAATAACAAATCAACCCTTTTATGAAATTATGTTATTGCCTGGTAATGAATTAAAAGAAATCGTTTTGACTGGTGTTGCGGGCCGAACCGATCTTAGAAAAATTTCTTTTTCAGTAGGTAAAGTGAAAGAAACGGTATTACAACAAGTTCCTGGTGTCAATGCCGTTAGTACGTTGGTAGGGAAAATAGCCGGCGTGAATGTCGTTCAAGGAAATGGGCTACCAGGTGTTTCTCCAAAAATACGAATTCGTGGATCTAGTTCGTTATTGGGCAACCAAGATCCCCTGATTATTCTCGATGGGGCCATTATTGATGGCCATCTTTCCGATATCAATTCAGAAGACATTGAAAGTATGGAAATTTTAAAAGGTTCTGCTGGGGCTTCATTGTATGGTTCACGTGCTGCCAATGGGGTGGTTCAAATTTTTACCAAAAGAGGCTCTCCTGCAATAGGCACGAGCCTAAGGATACGTTCTGAACTGGGGGTTTCGTATGTCCCCAAAGCAAGACGCCCATCAATTAATCGGTCACATAACTACAAATTAGATGAAACGGGCCATTTCATTCGAGGTAATGATGGGGGTTATGTACTTGAAGAAGATCGCATCGCCGATAATCCATTTCCAGTATATTATGATAACCTATCTCATTTTTTTTCAACCAACATTGCCCACAACCAATCAGTGCAAATACTCCATCGATCGGATACGACATCGAGTCATCTTTCCTTTAGCAATTTATCTCAAGGGGGGATTCTCAATTTTAATCATTTTGGTTTCGATAGACAAACCATTCGGTTGAATCATGACATTCAATTAACCGATCAGTTGAAAATCAGCACGTCCACCAGCATTTATAATAGCAAGCGAGCCGAGCCAAATTTTGGTTATGATAGCCCATTTTATACTATATTTTCAACTCCACCTCACGCCGATTTAATGGCGACCAATGATGAAGATGGTTCGCCTTATAATTGGAATGCTCAAGCCGAAACGGGTTGGCCGGGAGTAGAAACCAACCCCTTGTACACGCTCGATAATGAAATTTTTGAAAACAGACGACAGCGTTTGATTGGAAATTATAGGATTTCATTTGAAATGACAGATTATCTCGAATTTGAAAGTGCCTACTCTGTCGATTACGGCACAAGCGATCGAGATTTTTTTGTGGACAAAGATTGGTTAAATACCAATATTCCTATTTATGATGGGGGATATATCACGAGAGATCGAGGAAAATCCAGAAAAGACAACATACAATTAACACTTTCCTTTGATAAAAATGTACTTGCTGATTTAAATATAAAATCCAAACTATTTTTTCTATATGATGATCGAAAGACGCATGATGTCTTTGCTGGGGGGACACAAATTGGCATCTCAAATCTCAATGATTTGGATAATGTCATTTCAGATTCTGAACTGCTAAGTTCTGACAAAGCAGACTTTGTCGAAAAAAGTTTTGCTGGAATCGTTGATTTTGATTATAAAAATCGTTACCTAAGCAGTTTTCTAATCAGAAGAGATGGAAATTCCCTTTTTGGTCCTGCCGTGAGACAGCAAACCTTCTATCGTATTTCAGGCGCTTGGCGCCTGAGTGAAGATTTTAACATCCCCCATGTTCATGAATTTAAAATAAGGGCTTCACTAGGCACCGCAGGATTACTTCCTCCTTTTGCAGCGCAATTTGAAACTTTTTCTGTTTCATCAGGTACGGCTGAGAAAAACACCATTGGAAATTCGAATCTAGGTCCGTTTTTATCTAAAGAATTGGAAATTGGGGGCAACATTGAAATTGGAGATAGGATCCGTTTTGAATACAATTATGCAGAAAAAAAGACGGATGGTCAAGTGTTACCAGTCGATATTCCAGTGGAAACGGAAGGTTATGCTCTTCAATGGAGAAATGCGGGGACCTTAACCGGATATACCAATGAAATGTCTCTTTCAATTAATTGGATTGATCACCGAGATGTCTACTTTGACTCCACTTTTTTGTTTGAATCCACCAATCAATACATAGAAAAGCTTTTTCGACCTGTTTGGCAGATTGGTCCAAGAAATTCATTCATCATCCAGCAAGGGAACGCTTATGGTGTTTTTCTTGGTAGCAAAATACTGACCAGTTTAGATGAATTAAATGAAAATCAAAACCCAAATGATTTTCGGATAAACGATGATGGCTACGTGATCGACAGTAAAGGACTACCTGTATTTTTATTGGATGAAAATGGAAATAAAGCCCAAATGGTCATTGGCGATATCAATCCAGATTTCACTTTAGGTTTCAATTCCATTTTCCGCTACAAATCATTTAGTGTCTTTATGCTATGGGATTGGAAACAAGGTGGGGATGTTTACAATCAAACAAAACAAACCGCTTTCAAAGAACTGTTGCATTCCGAAATTGATCAATCCAAAAAACCCTTAGAAAAAAGAAAATCAACCGATTATTATAGCGCACTTTACAATATCAACGCCACCAATACCCATTTTGTTGAAGATGCTAGCTATTTGAAATTGAGAGAACTCAACGTCAGTTATCAATTTTCAAAAGTCAATGTGTTGAATAAAGCGTTTTCTTTAAAGTTGAGTCTCATCGGCAGACATATTCTTCAAATTGATAACTATTCTGGTTATGATCCAGAAGTAAGTGTCCAAGGTGATGGCGATGAAGCTAATTTTTTTTACGATCAATATGGATATCCCTCTTATGCCACAATAACTGGTGGTCTTGAACTGATTTTCTAATGTTTAGTGCCGTGACAAACAAAATTTGTATCATTTTCCTTTTATGCGTTTTTTCATGTGATTCTTTAGATGTTGAAAATTTAGCCCAACCTATCAAAGAACAAGTGCTTTTAACCCCAGATGATTATCGAAGCACTTTGGATGGTGCTGCATACCAGTGGTTCAATGCTTTATTTAAACCGGAACCCCTACTCACTTTTTTAGTTGCCGCAGATGTAGGGACTTCTTCATGGGGATTTCATGGCATGCGAGAAGTTGGAACAGTGAAAGAACCTTATGGATTGGGTGCTCATTTCCCTATTGATAATTCGGTAACGGCTGCTTATCCCGAATTTTTAGAAATTCCCTATAATGGATTGTATTCATGTATAACTGGTGCCAATGATATCATAAAAGCTCTCAGCACTTTAAAAATAGATCAAGAAACCATCAACCAGTATAATGCTTATGCTTTTTTTCTGAGAGCTTTGGGTTTTGGCTATCTAGGATTACTTTTTGATCAAGCTTTGATTTATGATGAAAACACCGATTTAGAGACTTTGACTTATGAAGATTTTGTTTCCTATACCCAAGTTATTGATCATGCTCTGAAGGATTTTGATACAGCCTTGGACTATGCCAAAAAAACGAAATCCATTCAAATCAATGGGTTTAATGGCATCACCATCAACAAAGAACAATTGATCCAACTCATCAATGGGTATTATGCGAAGATGATGATACACTCGGCTCGAACGGTAGCGGAAACAAACGCCATTGATTGGCATCAAGTGCTTGAAAGAATCAATGATGGGAATTTGGATTTTGATTTCATCGCTTTGGGAAATGGTGATCGATGGTATAATGCCCACTTGAGAAGTCATAATCCTGATTTAGTCCGTGTGGATCAAAAGATAGTGCACATGGTCAATCCCCAAAGTCCCCATCCCTATCCTGAAAATGGTTATCCTTCTGATCAAGACATCATGCCCACATTAGATGCCCGATGGGGATCTACCGAAGATCATATGTATCGCTATGCAGGTGCAGCCCCTTTTCGAGCCAATCGAGGCATTTACTTTTTTTCAACTTGGAAGTTCAATGAACATGAATCTTTTCGATTGGCAGGGGG
>JAPORT010000144.1:4753-22609 GCA_026710085.1 Flavobacteriaceae bacterium
CGTCGAAGAACAGATGATTTGGGTTTGAAGCAGTTTTTACATTTTCCAGTACCAGCTCGAAACCTCCAAACTTGGGGCGCTGAAATTTATACCACTGGTGGGTAGTTTGGAATTTAAATCACAAAATCGATTTGGACCAAGGCCTATTTCGTTATACCAAACTGAAGAAAGGTTGATTTACAGTTCTTGTCTGCTTCCCCAAAATGCCAAAATAATTGGAATCGGTAGATACCCCCCCCTTGTGCCACTCCCTTAAACTGAAACACTCTAAGAATGGAGTAGGATCGATTGGAATCGAATGAAATTAATCGCTAAAAATGGAATCAATGGCATGGATTTGGGTGCTTGAACAAACCGTAAACAAAGCTAATATTTCCAACAAGCGGGGGTGATAGTTTATATTTGCACAAATTTATAGATGGAGTATTCCACTGAAAATATTACTGTTGATGTGGTCAAATTCGTTGCTGAATTTCAAGACAGTGATTATGCACAAGAATTAAAACAAAAAATCAAATCTTACGCACAGAAAGCTAAGTTGCCAGGTTTTCGCAAGGGGAAATTACCTCAAATGATGATCAAAAAAATCAAACCTAGATTTTTTCAAGAAGTGATTGTTGAAAAAGTTGATGAGTTATTCAAGGAGTACCAAAAAAGTATTAATCGTAAACCATTGTTGGGGCCTATAGTTTCCAATGGAGACATTAAATATCCGGAAAATGATTCTGTCCGCCATGTCAAAACGGAACTAATCGTTTATTTTCAACCTCAATTTGAATTGAATCTTGAAATACTTAAGAATTTGGTTAAAACTAAGGAAATCGTCACTTCCCAGAGGCTCGATCGAGAAATCAATCAAGTTAGAACCAAACATAGGCAATTTCTTCCAAATGAAAAGGATCAAAAAGCGGATGAAAAATATTACAGTTTTTTAGTCATTGGTAAAAATGGAAAAAAGTTGCCCAAACCTTTAAAATTTTCATCTAAGTTTCTCAAAGATTCAAAGCAATTAGAAATCGTCAACCAATATCAAGTGGGAGATAAATTCATGCTAGCCATTAAAAAGATTCTAGGCGATGATTTTAAAGACTGGAATGAAAGTTATAATAATCAATTAACAGAGTCACAAGAAGTCGAATTATCTGAAATTGATTTGATTGTTTATCCAGAATTCAATCACCATTTAGTCAAAAAAGAATTTCCATATATGGACGACCTTACAGACGAAAATTACAAGGATTTATTCAAAGAAGAGTTGCAAAAAAGGTTATCAAAGTCTGATGACCATCGATTCTATAGAGAGATCATCGATTATTTAATTGAACAGAAACTCTTTTCTTTAGATGAGAAACAGATTTTGAAGTTTTTAAACATCCAAGAGGAAATCAAAAAACCCTATACTCAAGAACAACTTCAGCAAATCCAAGAAAGGGAATGTAAAAAGTATGCAGAGCAAATCATCGAAGAACAGATTTTTGATCAAGAAAAATTAAAAATTGATCAAGAAGTGCAAAAAAACGCCTATTACCAAAGTCTGTATCAAGTATCACTGTTACAAGGTTTTGATTTTTTTAGACTCAATGCAAACAGTCAACAAGCTGCAGAAAATTGGATTGAATATAATAGAGACGAAATTCAATATAGAACAAATAAATTTGTATTAGAAACGACTATTTTCAATCACTTATCAGAAAAATTTCAGTTTAAAGAAAAGGAACAAAAAGCATCTTGAACCAAACAAATGTTAGAAAAGGATTGCAGCCAATGGAATAATGTATTTTAATGAATTACAAAAAGGAATTTAAAAAATATGCTCTCAAGCATCACCACGTCAGTGCTATGTATTATGATAAAATCATAAAAAACATGACGCCATACATCATTGAAGAAAGGCAGTTGAATGTGGCTCAGATGGATGTATTCTCTCGGTTAATGATGGACCGAATTATGTTCTTAGGACAACCAATCGATGATGCCGTTGCCAACGTAGTGCAAGCTCAATTGCTTTTTTTGCAGAGTGTTGATTCTTCGAGAGATATCCAACTGTATATCAATTCTCCTGGTGGGTCGGTTTATTCAGGCTTAGGAATTTATGATACCATGCAATATGTCAGTCCGGATGTCGCCACAATATGTACGGGAATGGCCGCTTCTATGGCTGCTATTTTATTGTGTGCTGGAGCAAAAGGCAAACGATCGGTTTTACCTCATGCAAGAGTGATGATTCATCAACCGTTGGGAGGGGTTCAAGGTCAGGCTTCAGATATTGAAATTACAGCAAGAGAAATTCTGAAATTAAAAGATGAATTGTATCATATCATTTCCAAACATACAGGACAACCAGTAGATAAGGTGAGTGAAGATAGTGACCGAGATTATTGGCTGAAAGCGCAGGAAGCTCAAACTTATGGAATGGTGGATGAAGTTTTAAACAGTGCTAATTCATAGATCATGGCCAAAAATCAATCCATTAGTTGTTCTTTTTGTGGCAGGAGTAAATCGCAAGTAAAATTGCTTATTGAGGGACAATCAGCACATATCTGTGAAAAGTGCGTCATTCAAGCAAAAAATATTGTACAAGATGAATTATCGCCACAACAAAAACAAGTATTAGAATTTCAGCTCAACACACCTAGGGAGATCAAAGAGCATTTAGATCGATATGTGATTGGACAAGAAAGAGCCAAAAAAGTATTGGCAGTTGCTGTTTATAATCATTTCAAACGTTTGAAGAGAATAACAAAAAACAATGTAGTGATTCAAAAGAGCAATGTTTTACTCGTCGGACCAACGGGGACAGGAAAAACTTTGATGGCACAAACGATTGCCAAACTTTTAAAAGTCCCTATAACTATTGTAGACGCGACTGTTTTGACTGAAGCAGGCTATGTAGGAGAAGATGTAGAAAGTATTTTGTCTCGATTATTACAAGCAGCGGACTATAATGTTGAAAAAGCCCAAAGGGGAATTGTCTTTATTGATGAAATCGATAAAATTGCTCGAAAATCAGGAAATCCGTCAATCACTCGTGATGTGTCAGGGGAAGGCGTACAACAAGGATTATTGAAACTTTTAGAAGGATCGGTGGTGAATGTTCCACCTAAAGGAGGTCGAAAGCATCCAGAACAAAAGTTTGTTGAAGTTGATACAACGAATATATTGTTCATCACTGGGGGGGCATTTGATGGCATTGAAAAAGTTATTTCTAGAAGATTGAATTTGCAATCCATCGGCTATAAAAAATCATCAAAGCAAGATCATATCACTGACGAAAAGTTACTTGAATATATCATTCCGCGTGATGTTCGCGAGTATGGTTTGATACCAGAAATAGTTGGACGACTCCCGATGGTGACTTATCTCAATCAACTCAATAGAGACGCATTGATTGAAATTTTGACGAAACCCAAAAATGCGATTGTTGAGCAGTATAAATCGATTTTTTTATTCGATGGCGTGAAATTAAGATTCACCGATGGAGCTTTGAATGCCATTGTGGATAAGACGATTCAAGACAACCTAGGAGCTCGAGGACTTCGTTCGATTTGTGAAGTGGTCTTAACGGATGCTATGTATGAATTGCCGGATTTCCACACAAAAGAGTTTGTCGTCAACAAACAGTATGTGAACAATCAATTATCAAATACCAAAACGACAGGATTTAAAGTAGCTTCATAAAGGAAAATTCTTTGAATAACCATCGAGCGTCTCTCTTTCAATAAATTCCATTTTTCATGCTCTTCAAAGGAGTATTGGTTAGAGTTTCAAAACCATCAATAAGAGAAAACTTTTACATTAAATTTAACAAAAAATAGAAACTAAGATGAGTAAACGGATAGTGGTTTTATTTTGTGTGTTTTATACAAACCTTCTTTTCAGCCAAAGCGGTTTTCAAGTGACAGATATTCGTGTCACTGAAAAGTCACAGACTGAAGATACCATCCATAACAGATTTTCTGCACAAGGCAATTTTATAGGATATGATACTATTGAATTCAATTTAAAAGTTGGGTATGTGAATGACATGACACAGAAGGAGATCCTTCGATGGATAAACCGGTCTTTTGATGATATAGTTAAGGTTATAGACGATTGTGGTGCACATCGATTGGAGGAACTCATTTTGGAAGATGTCTTTGTCAAACTTATGGGAACAACAAACCGAGTGGCTTTTTATTTCAAAGATGGTATCAGTTACTTTGTGACGTATCATCAGAGTAATTTTTACAGAGCAGAGGGCAAGTGCATCTAAAATAACTTGATTTTTAGGTCTATGGATTGGAATAGGGAATATGAATTGATCTAGCGGGTTTCTCCTACCAATTCGATTTAAGTTGATGAGTTTTCAGAATATATGGGATCGACAAAACGCTAAACACAACATTGAATTTGAATAATGGATAAATATAATGGGTTGATACTGACGTCATATTTCAAGTTGATCAAGAATCGTTTAGAGAACTCATCGCTGCATCTCATGGGTACCGATTAACGAAACGAATACAATACATGATGACAATAGGCTTATTTTTTGTTTTCATTTCAGTCGTTTCATTTCATGGGTTAGACATCAAGTCTAAACATCAAGATGATGAAGATGAAAAAATTATTTTTTGGGATTCTCAACAAAAAGGGGCAAATTATTTTAATCAAAAACCCACTCGAGAATGGTTTGAATCCGCAGCCAAAGCAAATATCAGATTCGTGCGATTCACCTATGAAAAATGGAAAGGAGAACAAAGAGATTTTTTGTTAGGTAGTGCCGATAACTATACTGGTTTAGTTGAAAGGGATTTTCAAAAACTAAAGCATTATCTTGATGTTGCAAATGAATTGGACGTGAAGGTGGTGATCAGTCCCTTGAGTTTGCCAGGAGCTCGCTATGCTCAATCGAATGATCGTATTCGGGATGGTAGAATGTGGACAGATCCTAGCTATTTATCTCAAGCCATACAGTTTTGGAAAGATTTAGCAACCCGACTTAAAGACCAACCAAACGTAGTGGGCTATAATTTAATCAATGAACCGCATCCAGAATGGTTTCATAATAAGAGAACTTTTTGGGATAAAGGATTTCAAAGATGGTATCAAGATCGAATTGGAAAGCCTGGTGATTTAAATCTATTTCATCAGCAATTAATCAAAGCCATCCGAACCATCGATAAAAAAACACCTATCATCGTCTCATCTGGATTATATGCAACACCGTGGGCCTATGAGTATTTAAAGCCCATCGATGATCCCTACATCATTTATTCATTTCATATGTATGAACCCTATTCTTTCACAACGAGAAGAATAAACAATGGAAAGTATCGATATCCTGGCGAGATTCCCATAGAAGACTTGGATGGTGAATTTTTTACAATGAATAAGGAATCGTTACACACATTTTTGAACCCTGTCAAAGACTGGGCCATAAAAAATAAGATTCCTTCTAGTAGAATTTGGGTGGCAGAATTTGGATGCGATCGAATGACCAAAGGAGCCAAAGAGTACCTCAATGACTTAATCGACATCTTTAACCAAGAAAGTTGGCACTGGTCTTTTTATGCATACAGAGAGGATGTCTGGGAATCAATGGATTACGAATTGGGAACACAAAAGGCACATTGGAAGTACTGGGATTACGCTGATGCTGGAATATTGCACGAAAATTATGATGAGATTTATGATAAAACAAAGAAGGATTCTCTTTGGTTGCGATTTAAAAATGAATTTTTAGCTAGATCCAATAAGTGATTAAAATTCTTATTGGATAGTTACGTTATTGCCCTAAAAAACGTAATGATTAGAAAAAAATATCAATATAGTGCTGATATTAGGGAATATATCAATTGCAAGAGGTCGATGAAAACCATAAAATTGTACAATGTCCTAATGGGATGGGGCAATGCATAGACTCAACTAATTTATTATGAACAAACTACGACACCAGTTGATATTATTTGTTTTTATTTTAGGACCACTTATTTTATATTCTCAACAACAAGATAAAATAACGGTTTCGGGTATTGTAACCTCTTCAGAAGATGGATTGCCCTTATCTGGAGTCAACATATTTGAATCGGGTGTGACCAATGGGGTCGTTTCCAATTTTGATGGAGAGTATCAAATAACGGTTTCCACAGATTCACAACTTGTCATCAGTTATATTGGGTTTGAATCCCAAACAATTGCTGTTAATGGACAAGACACCATCAATATTATTCTTGATGTACAAGTTGGGACTCTTCAGGATGTGGTGGTTGTGGGGTACGGTACTCAAAGAAAAAGTGACGTTACAGGGGCTGTCTCTTCTATTTCATCAGACCAATTATCGGCAAATCCAGTGACTAGTCTTGACCAAGCATTGCAGGGTAAATTATCTGGTATTAGTATTATCAATGACAGTGGCGATCCTGGCGGTGGCGTTAGCGTTCGAATTAGAGGACAAGGAACCATTGGAAATTCCGAACCATTATATGTCATTGATGGAGTTCCAGTGGTGAATAATATCGATTCGGAAATCCCTTTGACTGGGGGTAATGGCAAGTTATCCAATCCATTGGCAAATCTAAATCCAAGTGAAATTGAGACCATTGATATTTTAAAAGATGCTTCTGCATCAGCAATATATGGTGTAAGAGGGGCCAATGGAGTGATTATCATTACCACGAAAAGAGGCACCAAAGGAGCACCCGTATTTTCTTTTGATGCCTACACCTCATTTCAAAATGTGAATACGTTAGAATTACTCAAAGCTCGAGATTATGCTGATTTAATCCTTGAAATGTTTGAAAATGCAGGAGAAGAAATTGACAGCAATAACGAACCAACGAATTTATTAGACCCAAATTATGTTGTGGATCGATCGGATTGGCAGGATGCCTTCTTTAAATCAGGGTTGGTACAGAACTACAATTTGGGGGTATCTGGTGGGACCGAAAAGACAGATTATTTTGTTTCTGGAGGATATCATAAAAATGACGCTACGACCATTGGATCGGGCTTTGAACGCTATACGTTGCGTGTGAACTCAAATTACCATTTAGGAAAATTTCAATTTGGGGAATCATTATCTCTTAGCAGATCGATTCACCGAAGAGCTCCTTTTTTAGCAGCTCGATCTCAAATCAGAACCATCATCAAGCACGCGCCAACGATTGATATTTATAATGATGAAAATGAAGGGGGATTTAATGGCCCTGATGAGGGAGATGGCTATGGCCGATGGAATACCATTGGACTTGCCGAATTAACCGAACACTATGTCAAACGCAATCGAATTATCGGAAACGTGTATGGAGAATTTGAATTTTTTGATGGTCTTTCTTATCGACTCAATCTAGGTCTGGATGCGGTATTCACCAATGGTTCCATCTACAGACCTCGGTATTATTTTTCTGAAGGGTTTGAAGAGCCAAGTCCAACACTACGAGATTATAATACCGAAGAATTAAGTTCTCTCATCGAAAACACGCTCACATTTAGTCAGAACTTTGGAAATCACAATCTAACGTTATTGGCTGGATTTACCCAACAAGAATATCTCTTTTCGAGGTTTTCTGGATTTTCTGGTGCCTTATTAGGTAATGACCTCAGAACCTTTAATACATCAAGTCGAGATGCTGAAATTGTTTTATCGGGATTTGATGATGAATGGGCCATACGGTCTCTTTTGGGTCGGATAAACTATAGTTATCAAGGTAAATATTTGTTTACAGGCAATATCAGAAGAGATAGTTCATCGCGGTTTTCAGAAGATAACAGACACGGAGTGTTTCCATCTTTTTCTTTAGGATGGGTGCTGAGCGAAGAAAATTTTTTAAAGGATAGCAAGGTGGTTAATAACTTAAAACTAAGAGCGGGATATGGTGAATTAGGAAACCAAGAAATACCACCTTATGGATTTCAATCCACCTTGATTACCTATGCAAACTATGTGTTTGGAAATAGTGTCGCTACGGGTGTCACCCAAATAACATTAGCAAACCAAGACCTGAAATGGGAAACCTCGACACAAACTAATATAGGTTTGGATTTAGCGATGTATCAAAACAAATTACAACTGAGTTTTGAATACTTTATCAAGGAAACAAAAGACATCATTTTGCGAGCTCCACTTCCAGGGTCATTAGGAATTACGGAATTACCATTGGTCAATGCAGGAAATATTGAAAATAAAGGAGTGGAATTAGCTGCGAATTATCGGTCCCATATAGGTGATCTCAGCCTTGAGATTGGTGCCAATGCTACCTTTTTAGAAAATACGGTCAAGTCTCTTGGAATCGGTCTTCCCATTGAGGGAAGATTCCCTGATGCTGATGGATCTGTATTACAAGTCATCAGGGAGGGAGAAACCATCAATAGTTTTATTGGGCATGTGACCGATGGTGTTTTTCAAAATCAAGCAGAAGTGGATGCTCACGCCACCCAAGCCAATGCCGCACCTGGTGATATTCGGTTTAAGGATTTAGATAATAATGGGGTCATCAATGATGATGATCGGAAAATACTGGGGAAACCAGTCCCTGATCTTTCCTATGGCTTTACCGCTTCGTTCAATTATAAAAACTTCGATATCTCTTTATTTCTTCAAGGTTTGGCGGGTATTGAAATCTATAACGGTCTGAGATATTGGAGCGAGGGTCTTTCTGAAATTACCAATCATACAACCGTTGCACTAGATCGATGGACAGGACCTGGAACTTCTAATACAATTCCACGTGCTGTACTAGGAGACCCAAACTTTAATCGCCGAGCATCGGATCGATTCTTAGAAGATGGCTCCTTTTTGCGATTAAAAAATATTGCCATTGGATATTCAATACCCCAAAGAGCATTAGATCGTTTTGGAAATGGAGTTATATCAAACTTTAGGATTTATTTTTCCGGACAAAATTTACTCACCTTCACTGATTATTCAGGGTATGATCCGGAAATCGGTATTGGGTTTAATCAAGGAGTCGAAGTCGCCAATCAAGGGGTCGACTATGGAATCATTCCACAACCAAAAACGGTTTTGGTGGGATTACAATTAAAATTTTAATTTAAATATCATGAATAAGAAAAGGTTTCAATGCATAAGTATCATGAGTCTTATGCTCATTTGTTTCAGTATCTCTGCGTGCAAAAAAGACTTTTTGGTCCGTGATAATCCCAATGAAATCATCAGCAGTGAATTTTACAAAACCGAGCAAGATGCATTACAAGCTTTAAACTCCGTTTATGCAGTGTTACAACATCAAGATCTTTTTAAAGAAGCCTACTGGTTTATTTTGGATGGTATGGATGATCATCGCGGATGGATTTCTTTGGAAGATGCCGTCAATGATGCGATGTACCTTTTCAACTTTACTCCTCAGTTGGCAAGATCCAATAGCATGTGGGATGCGTTGTATCGAGGTATCTTTAGAGCTAATTTGGTTGTGAACAATGTGGGAGCAATGGAAGATTTTGCTTTAAAAAATCGCATCATTGGTGAAGCTCGATTTTTAAGGGGATGGTATTATAATGAGTTAGCGACCCTGTGGGGAGGCGTTCCAATTGTTTTGGATGAAATTACTGTGGACAGCCAATACAACTTTCCAAAATCATCTCGGCAAGAAGTTTATGCTCAAGCCGAAGTGGATTTTAAATTTGCGGAAAAGAATTTACCAAAAAAATCAGAATACAGCCCTTCCGATGCGGGAAGAGTCACTTCAGGAGCGGCAAGTGCCTATTTAGGAAAATCTTATTTATTTCAGAAAAAATGGACTCAAGCAATTCAGCAATTCGAAAAAGTAATAACTTCCGGTGAATACAAACTAATGGAAAACTATGCTGATAATTTTTCAGCAAAAACAGAAAACAATGCCGAGTCTGTATTTGAAATTCAGTTTTCTGGGGATGGCACTGCCCTATGGAGTGATGATCAGCCCGCTAGTGCCGAGCATAATTTTTTGGCGGTTCGATATTTTCGATGGTGGCAAACTGGGGGAATGTTAAATTTTAGAAGAAACCAATATTTTGGTCCTCAGTGGGCTGGCATCGGTCCTCGACGAAAGGCAACATTTGATGGTGATGGCAAAGCTCCAAGGATTACAAAACATGTTGAATTCAATACCAATCTAGCACAGAAATCCGATGTCAATCTCAGAGATATGCGTTACTCAGATGTCTTGTTAATGTATGCTGAAGCTCTTAATGAAAACGGACAAACCTCAGAGGCGATTGTCCAAATTGATTTAGTGATCGAAAGAGTTCGAAAAGAATTTGGATTGGCAGATGCTTCTGAATGGACGGGCATTACAGAACTAAAAACGGTCGCGCAGTTAACGGGTGGAGACCATAGTGGGTGGCCATTATTTTTGACAGGTAACGATCAAGATGGTATCAGAAATGTCATCAAGCATCAACGATCTATTGAATTCATGCATGAATGGAAACGCTACAAAGATTTAGTGCGGTGGGGCGATGCAGCCGATGCCATTGTGATTGAAGATGATGATGGTAATGAAACTTCTCCATTTGTTGCAGGTAAACACGAATTGTTTCCCATACCACAGGCTGAAATAGATGGTAATGCAGGTCTTACTGTAGCGGATCAAAATCCTGGTTATTGAGCCTTCACTTTCATTGATAGGATCGTTTCTGTTGAATCGTCTGATATTGAATGGAGCGTATTGTCTCATCGATTCATAAAGAGAAGTTTATGTGGTGTTCGAGGCGCATTTTGTGGTATGGTTTCATTTTGTCGTTGCCAATCTTTTATGTGACATGTTCGCTTGGTGAAAAGAGTAGGGTAGAACAAAGTGAAGGGCATCGATCTGATCTCGAACAACTCAATGAGCAGTTTTATTTAGGTTCCCATTTAGCTCGAGAACCGATGCCGCCCATGGCCGAGATGAAACGAGATATGGAAATTTTAAAATCCAAAGGATTCAATCTCATCAAACTGCAACAGTCATGGGGCGCTGATGAACAAATAGAAGGGCAATACGATTTTAGTAAATATGAAGAGTTGATCGCCTATGCCCAAGAATTGGATATGTATGTCTATTTTGGGTTAACTATGGAGCAAGCACCAGCTTGGTTGTTTGAAAAATATCCGGATGCAAGAATGGTTTCTAGAAGTGGTTTAACCATCATGCATGAAGCACAAGCCCCAGTTCCTGCTGACGGAAAACCAGGTCCAAACTTCAATCACCCAGGCGTGAAATCAGCTCAAAAAAATTTTATCAAGGTTCTTGTCGAAACCTTGGGCAAGTATGATAATATTTTGGTTTGGAATACATGGCAAGAAATAGGCTATTGGTCTGAACAGATTGTTGGGGAGCCTGTTGATTATAGTTCTTATACGCTTACGGCATACAGAAATTGGCTCAAAGAAAAATACAACTCATTAGATTCATTAAACGGTCAATGGAATACTCGATACAAGAAATGGGAGCATATCAAACCAAATCGAGGCTTTAAGAGAAGATTTACTATGCCACAGGAAGTGAGTTTTAGTTATTACATGGATAATATCAATATCAGTCAAACACTGATCGAAAGAATGAACATGATCAAACAATACGATCCTTTAAAACGTCCTGTGTTCACCCATTTGGGAAGTTGGAATTATGGATCTGGTAAAGACTGGCGTTGGGCTCGAGCCAATGATTTTTTAGGATCGTCTTCATATCCAGCATCTAATTGGGGTGAATTTGATGCATGGGATGATGGCATTGGAAATCCTCCAATCAAACACATTGCTTTAAAACATGAAATATGGCGTATGTTGGCTTTACGACTGGATTTTCTACGCTCAAGTAATCCAGACGGGAACCCTATATGGAGTGCTGAGTTTCAAGGAGGGCCTGTTTCAACGGGTTTCCATAAGGGGAGAGTTCCCTCCAAAGAAGATATGAGACGTTGGTTGTATACTTCAATTGGTGCAGGAGTCAATACCATTTCATTTTGGGTCACTAGAGCTGAAATCATGATTCATGAGACCAATGGATTTAGCTTGTTAGATAGCCAAGGTGAGACGACTGATCGATTAGATGAAGTCGCTCGAATTGGAAAAGCGCTTATCAAGCATCAAGATATTTTTTCTCAACCATCATATGTAGGTGGTCAAGTGGCCATCTTTATTAATGAAGAGAACCACCAAATCTGTAAAAACATGTTGAATGGGGGGCAGAATCTAGAATATTCAACTAGAGGTTGGCATCGATTGTTATGGGAACAAAACATCCCCGTGGATTTTGTTGAAGCATCATATTTGGATGAAGTCGACTTAGCTAAATACAAGGTGATCATCATGCCTTTTCCATTATCAATTAGCGATGACTTATTGGAAAAGTTAGGTCACTATGTTCGTGATGGAGGGCATTTGATCAGTGAGGCTGGAATCGCTCGATATTCAGAAAACTCATACAGTTTACGAGGTGAAATGTCTCAAGCCGCTCAAAAACTATTTGGAGTCAGGCAAGCTAGTTTCACCATGGTTCGAGAACCCAATAATGAAAAGAGATGGTCTCCATGGGATCGGACTTGGGGGGAATTTTTAGAGTCTACATTTTTACAAGGAACCAATGTATTAGAAGGAGAACAAACGTTGGCCAATGTCTACATCCAGACTTTTGATCCTACCAACAGTACCCCCATATTCAAATACAATAATCAAGTTGCTGGAACGGTACGACATCATGGCAAGGGCAAAGCATGGCTTTTGGGAACCTACATAGGACATAATGGTAATGCTTATATAAACGAACCAACCAACCAATTTGTTGCAAAGCTTTTAGCCTTATGTGATGTTCGTTCAGACCACGACGGAGAATTTTTTATTAGAAAAAGAAAAATTGAAGGCAAGGAGGCCATCATCATCACCAATCCAACGGACCGTCCACTTACTGAAAATATTTCAGTGGGATCATGGAATAAAGCAACAAATCTCTTTGACCAACCAATTGAAATAATGAATCAAACAGTCGAGGTTTCACTTGAAAGTTTAGATGCTGAAATTATATTGTTGCAATAAATATAGAGCCTGAAAATGATTTTCAAAGTATGTGTTGTCGGATTATTACTTATTGGAATTTCGATTCAAAACGGGTATTCTAGTCAAACCAACATCTCGAATCATTCCATACAAAGCATCGAACGGCAAGATACCATTCTAGCATCGAGTCCTCCGATGGGGTGGAACAGTTGGAATTATTTTGGCAAGCATCGAATCAATCAAGGATTGGTCAAACAAATTATTGATTCCATTGCAGATCATGGACTTAAAGATGCTGGATATGAATATGTTGTGATCGATGGGGGTTGGCGAGACACCAAATTAGGCCCTCAAGGCCAGTTGCTAAGTCATCCAGAAAAGTTTCCCGATGGAATGAAGGTATTAGTGGATTATGCTCATTCCAAAGGATTGAAGTTTGGACTCCATACAGTACCTGGATCGCATGACTGCATTAATGATCCCGTTGGAGGATTTGGAAAAGAAGAAATCCATGTTCAACAGTTTGTTGATTGGGGCATTGATTTCATCAAGTTAGATATGTGCATTTTGAAAGATGGATGGACCGAAGATTTATTAAAAGAAACCTATTACAAATGGCATCGATTGCTTGATGAAAAATCGAATCATCGGATTGTTTTGAGTATCAGTGGCTATAAATTTAGAACATGGAATCCCCAAATAAGCCAGATGTCACGAACCACAGGTGATATTAGCGCTCGAGTAGGGGGGATGTCTGGAACGGACGCTGTTTTTGATGGCACTATTTCTGAAAAAGAATCTACTTGGAAAGTATATACCATCATGGAAGTGGCAGAAGAAAATAATCAGTGGCATCATTATGCAGGTCATGGGTATTGGAATGATCCTGATATGCTGGTGACAGGAGATCATGGAATGAGTTTTGCTGAACAAAAAAGTCATTTTGCTCTGTGGTGCATCATGTCGTCGCCGCTTATGTTGGGAAATAATCCATTGGAGATAAGTCAAGAAGAAAGAAAAATCATCCTCAATGAAACCGCTATTAGAATCAATCAAGACCCAACCCAGCAAGGCAAAAGAATGCTTCAAGATGATTCATCTGAAGTATGGGCAAAAAAATTACGTGGAGGTCATGTGGCTGTTCTCTTATTGAATCGTTCTAAGGTCGATAAAAATCACATGAGGATCGATTTAAAAACATTGGGAATCGATCAAAAAGTAAAGGTTAGGGATGTCTATGAAAATAAAATACTTGGTCAATCTACGGAATCAATTTCCTACACAATCAATCCACAATCTAGTTTATTTTTACTGTTAGAACACTGAATATGAAAAGATCTATATTGTTATTGTCTCGATTAATGACTATGGTGTGCCTCATGTCTTTTGGCTTCCAATCTCATGGACAAGATCAGGCAGAAAAACGAGAGCTCAATTATTTGAATGTTAGAAAAGGTCTAGGGCCTTTTCAGCAAAAAGCGGATTTCAAAGACCGGCCCGATATTTATGTCATTACGGTTGATATGCTATCTCCAGACGTCTATTTGCCGTCTCGAGAACTCAAAAAACACATCAACACACCTCACTTAGATGAGTTAGCCAAATCTGGAACGGTTTTTAACAAAGCCTTTAGTACTTCCCCACTTTGTGGACCTTCAAGAGCAACTATTTTGACAGGAAGACATCAACCTTATTTGACCAATGGGGACCGTGCTCCTCTTGGAATGAAACGAAACCTCAGCGAACAAGATATTATTTTCCCAGAATATCTTAAAAAATCGGGTTATGAATTAAAGCATATTGGAAAATGGCATGTGGGGGCTGAAAAATTTGTACAAACATTTGGTGAAAGTCAGCATGGTTGGGATCGATGGGCACCACCGCTTGGAGAGGATGAATTGTATGTTGCTTATTTAAATGAGAAAAAAGTAAAACCACAGAAATATTCCAAAGAAATTTATGGAATGCAGTATGATCGTCAAACCAAAGGCAATTCTCTCGGTGGTTGGATTGTGCAACAAGATGATCAGCCATTTCCATTAGAAGCTCATTATTCTTTTTTTCTGGCAGAATTGGCCAAACAACGATTGGATCATCTAAAACAAAATAATCCAGAAAAACCAGTTTTTTTACAATTAGAATTTTTTGATCCACATCAACCGTATTCAATACCCTCAGGTTTTGAAGAACGTTATGAAGTTCTAAAGAAAGTGGTCCAATTACCATCAAGTTATCAGAGAGTCCGGGATTCAGATTTTAATCAGATACAAGGAGAAAATGATATTTATGAGCTCTATCGTCAATATTGGGGATTGTATGATCAAGAAATGCTCAAAGATTATATTATTGGCCACTTGCTACAAATGGAAGTCGTGGACAAGGCTGTTGGATTGTTTTTTGATTATTTAAAAGAAAATGAATTATGGGATCATTCTGTCATTATTTTTTATGCTGATCATGGTGATATGAATGGTCGTTTGGGCATGGCAGACAAGGGAGTCTATTTTCAACCTGATATTTTCCGACTTCCAATTTATATCAAAGAACCTCACAATAGCAATAAAGTAAACGTTGTCGATTCTCCGGTTTCCACCTTGGATATTGCCCCTACGATATTGGACTATTCTGGTATCATTCCACCAGAACATATGGAAGGTGAAAGTTTGGCACCTGTTGTTAAAGGTAACAAACGTTCCAAACTACATCATGTCTTTCAAACAGGTTGGCATGTGGGCGTTAACTATGGATTTGGATATCAATTTCAAGTCGATCAAGTACATTGGTTGTATGGTTATAATCTTTCGACGGGAACACAAGAACTGTATGATATCGATGCTGATACTCAAATCAATCACTTTGATGATGTTGATAAAGAAGAATTAAGAAAATACATCATCAATGAAGTCGCAAAAATCATGCAAGCCGATAATCGATGGCTCGGTTATTGGGCTAGCTTTAGACTTCATAATGCGAGTTATTTGCCCATTGCAACAGATGATATGCAAATGTTCAAACCCAAAAAACTAAACTGAATCGTTCCATATCTATTCACCATTGATTGTCATTTCATTTTTTTTATGATTCAACATTTTGCAACAACCAACCCAATGAAAAGAGAGTTATAGAAATGCATGATTGAGTAATGAATCGTCAAAAAAATGACTGCTAAGACAAGGGAAAAGGGGAGCTTGTTTTACTTTGTTCTCATCTGCGTTATGACATCTTTTGGGGGATTTCTGTTTGGATTTGATACGGCAGTCATTTCTGGAGCGATCAGTCCATTATCAGATCATTTCGATTTAGAAAACCAGCCAGTCCTCCTAGGTTGGGTGGTCAGTTCAGTGTTATTGGGAAGTGTCATTGGGGCTGCTTGTTCTGGTGTTGCCGACTACATCGGAAGAAAAAAAACGTTAATTTTTGCTGCTGTTTTATTTACGATTTCCGCTTTGGGTTCAGCGATTGCTGAAGCTCTTTGGGTCTTTATCCTTTTTCGTTTAATTGGTGGATTGGGTGTCGGTATTGCTGCTATGGTTGTCCCACTTTATATATCTGAAGTTTCACCTGCAAACATCCGAGGGAGAATGGTGGCGATGTATCAACTATCCATCACATTTGGAGTTCTGATTGCTTATTTCAGCAATGACTTTTTTAGATCAATCGCAGAAGATTTTATGGTTAACGAGAACTCATCCATACTTACTGCAAGATTTATGGAAGATGTGTGGCGTTTGATGTTAGGGTCCGAATTAATTCCAGCAGCAGCCTTTTTAATATTCCTTTTTCTTGTCCCTTTGAGTCCGAGATATGCCGTTTCTATTGGTCAAAAAAAGAAAGCACTTGCTATTTTATCTCGCATTAATGGTTATGAGATAGCTACCAAGGAGGTTCAAGAGATCAATGAATCACTGAAATTAGAGAAAGGGACATTTTCTCAATTATTTCAGGTGGAGTTAAGAAAGCCTACGTTCATTGCATTGTTTTTAGCGGTCATTTCTCAATTAAGTGGAATCGACATCATCCTGCATTATGGCCCATTGATTTTAGAACGTGGAGGTCTTTCTTTTGGGGAATCACTTGATGGACAAATCATCTTTGGTATGGTACTAGTGGTTTTTACAACAATAGCCATGTGGCAGGTCGATCGAATTGGTCGAAGAAAATTATTATTCATCGGTAATGTTGGGGTGGTCGTGTCTCTTTTAGTTATTGGATTTTTGTTTCATCTGAATCAAAATGTAGAAATCCTACTCATTATTGCCATTTCCTTTTTTATTGCTAGTTTTTCTTTTTCGCTAGGTCCCATCCCATGGATTATCATGTCGGAAATTTTCCCAACTAAAATCAGAGGTCGAGCCATGGCTTTGGGAACTCTAGCCTTATTTGGTTCCAACTGGTTTGTAGCTCAAATGTTTCCTTGGGTATCGCAAGTACTTGGTGAAAATGGCACCTTTTGGTTATTAGCATGTTTTTCAACTTTGACATTTCCTTTTGTAATGAAAGTTTTGCCTGAAACTAAAGGGAAAACATTGGAGGAAATAGAGAGTCATTGGCGAAATCACGATTGAGTTAATGCGTCAAACTAACTATAAAGTTTCGCTAGTGAATATTTATACTTTGAGCTATTCAAAGTCGTAAAAGTTGCCGAACCTTAAAACTTATCAGTTACCATATTATTTGGTGCCGCCACCATAACAAAATGTATGTGGGTTGATTGCGTTACTTGATGGACATGCCAATCACTAAATCATTAAGGATTACAATTATTGAATGTGGGGCGATTCGCCTCTGCTAATGGTGAGCTAATCCAAAAATTATTACAAGTTGTCACATTGTTCACATCCCAATCGCCAATGTCTTGATTGAAGGAAGTTGCTTCCCGAAACATGGATTGCATATCGGTT
>JAPORT010000018.1 GCA_026710085.1 Flavobacteriaceae bacterium
TACCATCATTCGTGGAAATAGACATAAAAAAACACCAAAATGAAAACCATTTTCTCTAAGTGCTCGTAATGATTCATCCACCCTGTTTCAGAATCTACCTCAGTTCCATGAAGAGTGATCCGATGAGTCCTTCGGTCAACGACCACATTATGAAAAACCTTCCGAGAAGCATTCCCTTTTTGGCTTGCCTCCATCATTGGCGTGGAAAGAGATCTCAATGTGTACACAAAGAATAAAATGGCACTCCCATTATTCATGTGGAGAGGCAATTCTTTCTTACTTTATTTTTTTTAAAATGATCACCGCTTTTCACGGTTTTAGTTCACCGTAAAGCAATCGTTTCAATTCGACCTTATTAGTTTGCAACTATTTGTTTTTGAAATATTTACAACCTATCTCTTTCCCTGTTTTCTTTTAGAGGAACGGTCTATTCATGCTTCTAATTTAAATTACTTTTGCCAATGGATGTTTTCGATCAAAGATGTTACATCTTTAACATATTGATTATCAGTGACATCATTTATTTTTTTTATCATCCTGTTATGTTTTATGAAAATATATTATTTTTATCACGGCAATTATTCACCGTCTATGGACATCCATCATTTCTTCTTAAAGCCCCAATTGACATCACACAAGCATTACGAAGCTCTCCGCATGTATTTTATCGAACAGGCTTCGCCTCATGAGGTGGCCAAGGCCTTTGGCTTCACCCCCAGAGCCGTGACTTCTTTAGTGAGCGATTTTAAAAAAGCCCTCCAACAAGACCAGGCCGATGACTCTCTCTTCTTTATTCGCAAGAAGAAAGGACGACCGGTGTCGAAAAGCCAGCCGGCGATGGTTCAGCGGGTCGTGGCTTTTCGAAAAAAGAATCATTCGGTGGAAGACATTAAAATTTCGTTGGATGCCATGGGGGAACCGATCTCCGAGCGGAGCATCCAAAATATTTTAAAAGCCGAAGGTTTTGCTCGGTGACCCAAACGAAGCCGCCAAGAAAAAAGGGATCGAGAACCCCCCTTGATCCCGGCCCCCAAGAGTCATGCCCTGACTTGGCTTGAAGACGAAGTCTTTCAAGTGGGGACTGGTGGGGTGTTGTGCTTTCTACCATTGGTGCGTCATCTGGGACTGGATCGGTTGATCGAACAAAGCCTTTATCCACAAACCAAGACGTTATCTCGTGTGGCCTCGATTTTATCTTTCTTGGCTTTGAAATGGACCAACATCAGACGTTATCGTGCGGATGATCTTTGGTGTATGGATCGAGGGCTAGGGCTTTTTGCGGGACTGAATATTTTACCCAAAGCCACTTGGTTTTCATCCTATTCCAGTCGGGTGACTTCAGCGATGAATACCGATTTTTTAAAAAGGATGCATGCCTTATGGGCCAAAGCATCGCTCTATAGCGATACGGCCCATCTCGATGTCACGACCATTCCCTATTGGGGGGATGATACGCACTTAGAACATCATTGGTCAGGGAAACGCAACAAAGCCTTGGCCAGCATGCAGGCCCTATTAGCTCAAGATGCCGAAACAGGCATCATCAGCTATGGCCGAGTGGGGGTCACACATCAGCAACAAAACCAAGAGATATTACAGTTTTTAGATTTTTATCGATCGGAAAAGAGCCTTTCCAAACCACTGCGTTATGTGGTGTTTGATAGCCAGTTCACCAGCTATGAAAACCTATCGCGTTTGGATGATGATGGGATTCTGTTTTTGACCATCCGTCGACGGGGGAAACAGATGGTGAATCGCATCGATCAACGGCCTCAAACCGCTTGGAAAACCATCCGGGTCGAGCGGTCTTCCCATCAAAAGCAAACGCTGAAGGTGCATGATGAAAGCGTCTTTTTGAGGGGATATGATCAAGACATCCGGCAGATCATGGTCATCCGTCGTGGCAAAAGAAAGCCGGCGATCATCATCACTAATGATTTTGAAAAACCCATCGCTCAGATCATTCAAAAGTATGCCCGACGCTGGTTGGTGGAAAAAGCCATCAGTGAACCAATGGAATTTTTTCATCTCAATCGAGTGTCTTCTTCGATGGTCATCAAAGTGGACTTTGATTTGGTTATGACCCTTTTGGCCTACAATCTCTACCGGTGGATGGCTCGCCAATGCCATGGCTTTGCCAAAGCAACGGCACCAACACTATTTCAAAAGTTTTTTGCCAATCAAGCCGAAATCCACATTAAAAAAGAAATGATTGAAGTCGCTCTCAAAAAGAAACGACACCTGCCCTTACTCTTGGAAACCATGAATGAGTTTCAGGACCTCACCTATCCTTTCCTCGGCAATAAAAAAATCCAATTCTTGGGAGCGTCCCATACCTAGAGGATTGACGGTCTATTTATTGCCGTGATAATCGGTGATGATACCTAAACGCCTAGAGTTAGTTCAAAAAAAATATCTCATGGTAGGGTATCATTTTCAGTGAACTATTCAATTTGACGCGGATGATTAATTTGCCTTTTTATCCTTTGTGATGAAACATATTTTTCAAACTTTAAAAATTT
>JAPORT010000009.1 GCA_026710085.1 Flavobacteriaceae bacterium
TTTCTAACGAAAAAGATCAATTGATTCCTTTTCCAAATCCAATCAAACCTAAATTTCATTTTATTGATTTATTTGCTGGTATCGGTGGATTTCGATTAGCTCTTCAAAAAATAGGGGGGGTGCATTTTTAGTAGTGAATGGGATAAAGATTGTCAAGATACTTACGAAAAGAATTTTGGAGAACGACCTTTAGGAGATATTACGATCTCTGAAACCCAAAAATTAATCCCTCAAAAATTTGATATTCTTTGTGCAGGGTTTCCTTGCCAACCGTTTTCAAAAGGAGGAAATCAAAAGGGATTTGAAGATACAAGAGGGACACTTTTTTTTGAAATCCTTCAAATCCTTAAAAAACACAAACCAAAATTTGTTTTATTAGAAAATGTTCAAAATTTAGTATCGCATAATCAAGGAGAAACATATCAAACAATATTAAAATGTTTAGATAAGTTAGGATATGATTATCCTGAAAAACCAACCATCCTTTCTCCTGATCAATTTGGAGTTCCCATATTAAGACCTAGATTATTTATTCCTGCAGTCAAAAAATCACTTGCAAGAAGTAAATACCAAAAATTCATCATCAAACACTTTGATACTGAAATAGAAAAGTGTTATCAAGACTCCGTTAGCCCCATTAGTACCATTATTGATAGAGATGTTCGGGACTCCATCTCTTTATACGAGAAGAAGGTTATTAAAATGTGGGATGAATTTTATAAAGGAATTGATATTAAAATTATCGGATTTCCAATTTGGGTTGATTATTTCAACTTCTCTGGTTCGACAAAAGGTTTACCTCAATGGAAAATATCTTTTATCAAAAAAAACCAATGTCTCTATCAAAGGAACAAGGTATTTATTAATCAATGGCTGAAACAATACGAAAATTTAAAATGGTGTGCTAAGACACATAAAAAAATGGAGTGGCAATCAGGGGGTGATTACGATAGTCTTTATGATTGTTTGATTCAATTTAGACCTTCTGGGGTTCGCATTAAAAGACCTGATAAATTCTCCACTTTGGTAGCAATGAATCATAGACAGATTATTGGTTCGTTGGAAAGAAAAATATCTGTGCGAGAAGCCGCTAGATTACAATCTTTTCCAGATCAATACTTGTTTTTAAAAGATGATAATAAAAGTTTTAAACAATTGGGGAATACAGTAAACATCACTGTTGTAAAGCATGTGGCTAAATTATTATTGAATCCATATCTGAATCTAAAATGAAATTGGTAGAGCAGATAAAAAATGGCTCGGTAGTTTTAGATCATGATACACGCATCAAAAAAGAAGAAATTCAAAACTTTTTGTTTCAAGATATTCAAACCACAAATACTAAAAATCCTTACACATCAACTTTATCAAGTGAAACAATAAAACTATACACGAAACAAGTTACTTATCTAGGGCATCCCCATCCTATTTATAAAAAGAGAATTCAAATATCAGTTGGTTGGGGATTTCATTTAAGAGATAATAACGCTTTTTTGATAGGCTTATACAAATACGAGGATACAGTTCTTTATGTCATTTTCGATAAAACAAATTTCGTAAACCGACAAACAAACAACTCTTCTGCACATGTATCAACTTTAGATCTTCTCAATGCTGATACACAAGGGATTTTTACAAAAATAGATAGTAGAAACAACAAAATTACTGTTACAACAAGAGAACATATTCGCAATGTTTTGATCAAACTGATAAATAAGCAAAATCTTTTGACTAAAGAAATTTGCTTATTTGAATCTTTTAAACAAACTTTATTCAAAGAGTATAATGGAATTGAGTGTTATCAAAAAATGATAAACTCAAATTTTAGAGATAAGTTTCAATCAGAATGGTTTGGGTTTTATGTGGAATTTGAATTCCAAGGTTATTTGGAAGAAAATCCAAAACTCAAAGATATTTGTGAATATCAAAAAATAAAAAACCAAAACTCTCTTGACTTTGACATAATATTCAAAAAAGGATTTTTAGGCGATTTAAAAACAAGTTCTAATAAATCATTATCTATACTAGGAAATGATAAAACTGCCGTTCTACAAGCAGTGGATAAGTACAAGCGATTATGGTATATTCTAATCAAACATGATACGACTAAAGATTCAGAATGTAATTACGAAGTGACACAATTTTGGAATAAAAAACAATCGAAAGACAATCTCATGAGTTATAGTAAGAAAATGAAAAATAGAGTGTTTTTAACTGAACTTCAAATTTTAGAAATAACACCATTTAACGTAATTTATTTAAGTGATTTTAAACAAGGAAGACAACAATCCGATAGTCGTAGAAATATGAAAATTCAAATAAGAAAAACAGCTATTGATAATTTCTTAATATATTATTCACATTTTGAATAATGGTTTTAATAAAATTGTTTTCATTAACTTCGCCAT
>JAPORT010000106.1:0-3275 GCA_026710085.1 Flavobacteriaceae bacterium
TAACGTTTGGGGCGATTTAGGATTTCTCAACAAGGAACATGATTTGGTTAATTTTGTCACAATGAAGCATCCGTTGAGCTTTTTGGTTTCTGTTCTATTGGTTTTGACCAATGGAGGGTTCTTTGTCGCTTCATTGAGTCAAACCCCCACTGATAATCGTCGCACCATCAATCTTTTTAATGCCGAAAACCGAGAATCGAACACCTCATCTTTGCTACCTCAAAACAATCGTTCTTTTTTATCTAGGAATAACTTCAGTCCTTTTCAACCCCAACCCAATGAAATAAAATCCCCGAACACCTTTAACCTGACTGGTGGAGAAAAGTTTATCGATCCGGGAGAAAAATATCTGAGAAAATTAAACAATTCATCCCGCTCCAATAATAATGAAGATCAATCTTTGATGAGTCGAGTCGATGTGTTTCTTGGGGATATTCGAGATAATGGGGATTTTGTTCAAATCGCCCTCAGAGATCATGAATATCCGGATGGAGATCTCATTCGAATTTACGTCAATGACATCGAAGTTTTTCCAAGAATTCTTTTACATGAACGATACTCTATTCTTCAGGTTCAATTAGCTCCTGGGTTTAATAAATTGGATTTTCTAGCCCTCAACCAAGGTTCTTCAGGTCCAAACACAGCTGAAATTAAGGTATTTAACGACCGCGGGAATTTGGTCGGCAATGACCGGTGGTATATGGCTACCGGTGTCAAAGCAACCTATTTGGTGGTCAAAGAATAATCTAGTTTGCTGAGCGGCTTTTTCCAACTTTTTGAAAATCTTCTCAATTCATTAATCCGTCCTTTTGAATGGATGATGCTTCTACTGGTTGTTGGAGGAGGCCTCTATTTGGTCATCCATTCCCGATTGACACCACTCAGAAGAATCGCTAAAGGATTCAAATTACTTTTGTCGGTCGATCAAAACCAAGGGATTTCCCGTTTTAAAGTTTTATCTGCTGTGTTGGCTGCCACTGTTGGACTGGGCAACATATCGGGAGTGGCTATCGCTATTTATATGGGGGGACCAGGGGTGTTGGTTTGGATGTGGTTAACGGCCATTGTCGGGATGGTCATCAAGTTTTATTCTTGTTCACTATCGATTCAACTTCGAACTAAAGACCATCAGGGTCAGTGGTTGGGGGGTCCAATGTATTATATGGATTTAGGGATCAAACGCTACGGAAAACCCATGGCCATTTGGTTTTCTATCGCTGGATTATTTGGTGTGCTTCCTGCGTTTACAGCCAATCAAATGACGGCTTCGATTATCGATGTCGTTCAACCCAACCAATACTTAGAATTTGGTGATTTTTATTGGAAACTCATTTTGGGGGTTGTTTTTTGCATTATCAGTGCCATTGTCATCTTTGGTGGATTAAAAAAAATTGTTCAAGTCACTTCTTCCCTAGTGCCGACTATGGTAGGAATCTATTTTTTATTAGGCGGTTATATTCTGATGACCAATAGTTCTCAAATTATTCCATCATTCGGGCTCATTTTTGGTGAGGCCTTCCAGTTTGAAACAGCCGTCACTGGTGGATTTTGGGGGTTGGTTTTATTGGGGATACGAAGAGCCGTTTTTTCTAATGAATCGGGGGTGGGCAATGCTCCGATGTATCATGGTCAATCCCAGAGTGAAAAAGGAACGGATGAAGGTTTGGTGGCCATGCTCGGTCCTTTATTTGATACTATTTTGGTCTGTACCATCACGGGATTGGTTCTAATTATTTCACAAGCTTATCTCATCGACGATTTAAATGGCATTACATTGACTTTAGAGGCTTTTCGATCTTTGTTTTACGGTTTTGGCGATGAATTACTCCTTTTAATGGTGTTGGTTTTTGGGATTTCGACGCTCCTCACCTATTCCTATTATGGAGTCAAATGTTTGGGGTATTTAATCCAGCCTAAATGGGGGCATTTGTATAATTATTTTTATATCGCTAGCATTATTATTTCCTCAATAGTCACTGTTGAAATCGTTATCGGCATGATCGATTTATCTTTTGCACTGATGTGTATTCCCAATATGATGGCCGTACTTTATTTAGCACATCGCGTGCGCAAGGAAATGAAACAACGGCGGTGGCTTAGACAATAACGTTTTAATCTTGATAGTCTAGTGGTGGGCCATCGGGGACGAGCCCTTCATAGATATAATCGCCTTTTCGTTCTTTAAATTCTGCTATGATTTCTTTTCGTTAAGACTCGTTAGTGAATAGATCAACGCCCGTCATAGGAAATGCCTTTGAAGCATGCACCAAACCTTTATGACCAATGGATGAGGCTCCACTAGCAACGACGGCCCATGAATGCCACGGCATTCCATAGGGAGCAATGGTGGCGGTCATGCGGATGATGGGAACAATAAAGCTCACATCACCCACATCGATAGATCCTCCTCCTGGATTTTCTCTTGGATACTCCCACGGTTGTAATGTTCCATCCATCCCTGTGAGGGGAATGTCCGTAGCTCTTTGAATATCTTGAGCAAAGGCTATTTCTTCATCGGTATAGGTGATTTCTCCAAGGGTTTTTAAGTTTTCATGCATGACTTTGCCACCAACAACATTGGGAAGGAGTTCGTGTATTCTAGAAATCAAACTGACTTTATAATCCACATTGGCCAAAATAGCAGCTCCTTCGACCATTTCTTGAACTCTTTGATAGACGATCTTCATCCCTGCACGCTTGCTATCTCTAACCCGAACCCATATTTTAGAATAATCAGGAACCACATTGACAACACTTCCAGCATCTCGAATATGGTAATGAATGTGTACCGTCGGTTTGACATGCTCTCTCAGTGCATTGATTCCGTGGGCATACAATTCAACCGCATCAGAAGCCGAACGTCCACTCCAAAGATCCGACGCCGCATGAACTGCTTGGCCATAGAATTCTACTGTCAAATCAACCAATGCCAACGAACTTTGGACATCTGCTTTTGTGGTATCGCTAGGATGTCAATCCAAACAAACATCCAAATCATCGAACAAACCAGCACGAGCCATCCATAGCTTCCCAAAATAAATTTCTTCAGCGGGAGCGCCAAAAAACTTACTAGTTCCTTGTAGTTTCTTTTGTTCGATTGGATTTTTTAAAGCTACGGCTGCTCCTAATGATGCCGCGCCAAAAATATTGTGACCGCATCCATGACCTGAGCCCTCTTCAACAAGAGGCGATTTATAGGACACCTGTTTTTGAGATAATCCAGGTAGAGCATCAAATTCCCCTAAAATGCCAATAACAGGACTTCCCGAACCATA
>JAPORT010000106.1:3554-21490 GCA_026710085.1 Flavobacteriaceae bacterium
TATCTTGGGTCTCAGAGGTACGTGTTCTAGGCATGACTTGAGGTTTTATTTCAAGTTTAACATCCTTTATTCACAATGACTCATGAATTGGGCAAAAATTTTCATAACTTGCTCCGTACTTAAACTATTATGATATGAAACTATTAGGAATTTTACTCTTTGTTATCGGGATTGTCGTGGGGTTACAATTTGTTTTGGAGCCTATTTTACATACCGCAACACCTGAAGCACCATTCAGCTCCAATTGGAAGTATGTGAATATTGCCACGATGGTCGCCATCGTTATTGGATTAATCGTCAGTTCATTACCGCCAAAAAAATCAGACGGTTCATCGGCAAATTGTAGCGCTTGTACTCGTAACAACATCTATTGCACGGGATATTTTGTTCTTTTACTGCTCTTTATTTGGAACTATGCACAATTATTCAACGAAAGTTACACAGAGTTAGCCGCTACAAAAGAGGTGCATTCGTTGATATGGGTCATCATTGATGTTTCCGTGGTTTTACTTTCCATTTCACTTGGAAAAGATTTATTGCGATCGAAACCGTCTGATTAAGTTCTTACACTTGATGAATCGCGAGATGACTCTTTTGTGCTTTAAAGTTATGGCCTGATGGATTGAACTGCTAAGTGCCATCAATGGACGGATTATTCTAGTCTTTTCAGCAAGAGTAGCGTTTATTTAGGCCTATAATCAAGGTAAAATTGGGGCGTTTTCGTGAAGTAGCAAGATCAAGACACGAATCTGAGTTTTTAGTTCTTCCGAGAAGAATTGTCGCTGTGATTCATGCGCCTATATTGGCTTTTTTTCGAGTTCGGTCCATTCATTTGGGACGCATTGATTTATTGATAGGGGTACGTATTGTTTTAAACACGGCCGTAAGGGATTGATTATCTTTTAACTATTTCACGGATCACTCTTGACACCTCCCTTCAATGGGGTTAAATAGGACTTCTTTTTGACGCATTCTTAAAGATTTTGATGACGGAGACTTTTTCATTGGCTCACAAAAAAACAACGTCAATTTTGTGAGGAATGTCGTGTGATGTTGATTGTTGTCGTTCCATTATGTGGCTACTTTAAAGTCCATTATCATGCACTTGATTGCTCTACATCAAAACCTCATTTTTTTTATCCGAATTTCAAGTAACTTAGCTTTCCTAAATCTTAAATTTCATGAAATTTCTCGGCGTTTTACTTATTCTGATTGGTGTTGTGGTCGGTCTTCAATTTGTATTGGAACCCATTCTATACGCTTCAACACGCCAGTCCCCTTACAGTCCAACATGGAAATATGTTAATTACGCAATGATTTTGGCCATTCTCATTGGATTAATTGTCACCTCATTGAAACGCCATCCACCTGAAAATTCTTCCCAAAATTCTGGTAGATGCACTCGAAAAAACATTCAATCGATTGGATTTATTGTCATTGCATTGCTGTTCACATGGAACTATGCTCAAATTCACAACCATGATTTTGCGGAAATGGCCACGACTCAGACTACTCGTGAAATCCTATGGGTAACTATCGATGTTTCTTTGATTCTCCTATCGGTTTCTCTTGGAAAAGATTTGTTGCGTTACATCCGATGATTTATCATTTGTTGTATTAAACAAGCGAAACCGATTATCCCCATCCTCAAAACAAACGATTTTGATTCCACTTAACTAGGAAAGGGTATGTCCGTTCTATAGTGAATGATATTGATGCCAGTAAAAACAACTAAATTTGCAATGTGAGAACTGAAGGAACAAACGAGGCTTTTTTAGCGTATTTCATCACCTTGTTTAGTTGGCAGTTTCTAGCTCCTGTCTTTACCATTTTAGCTTCTACAGCAACCATAACTATAGTCATCGTCACCATTGTAAGAGGGGGTAAAAGAGTTAAACGTGAAAAGGCTCAAGAACTGAGAGAAAAGGCTCAAGAACTGAGAGAAAAGGCTCAAGAACTGAGAGAAATGGCCCAAGAGAAAAGAGACATAGCCCAAGAAAAAAGAGAAGTAGCTCAAGAATTAAGAGAAAAAGAAATGCATGAAGAACAAAAGGCTACAATTAAAGCACAAGAGAAAAGAAATGAAGAAAAGCATCGACTTGAAATAAAAATTCTCGAACAAAAACTAAAGGATAATGCTAAAGATAAGCCTGATAAGACAACAAAAGGAGATGATTTGGATTAGTTTTCTATTCTGACTTTTCCAAACCTAAACCACCGCAAATCTTTAACTCCTCAATCGCCAGATACTGATAACAACAAGCCTAGGCGTTTCCTCAAAATAAACGCTAGGTTCCACTCGCTAGTGCATCATGTCCCATGTTGATTTTTTACTTTCGTATTTTAATGGGGTATGACTGATTCCGAGATTTCGGCTAACTATCAAACTTGGTTGAATCCCCCTTTTGATGCCCAAACTAGAGATCAAGTAAAAAAACTTGAAGGAACTCCTAAGCAATTGAAAGAGGCTTTTGCTAAAAATCTTGAATTTGGAACTGGGGGGATTCGAGGCATCATGGGGGTTGGAACGAACCGAATCAATCGATATACTCTGGGTCGATGTACTCAAGGTTTGTGCCATCACCTAAAAACAGTTCATCAAAATAAGTCCATCATATCGGTTGTGGCCTATGACTGTCGAAATCATAGTGCCGCATTAGCAAAAGAAGTGGCCAATGTATTTGCCGCAAACGGAGTCAAATGTTTTCTGTTTTCAGAGTTGAGAACCACCCCTGAACTTTCGTTTGCCGTTCGGTATCTGAAGGCTCATTGTGGTATTGTCATCACAGCTTCTCACAACCCCCCTCAATACAATGGGTATAAAGTTTATGGACCTGATGGAGGACAAATTGTTCCCCCCATTGACCAGGACATCATAGATGCCATTGAACAAGTTTCATTTAGTGAAATTCAATTTGATGCCAAACAACAACTCATTGAATTGATTGATGAAAAGGTTGACAAGGCCTACTTCCACACTGTTTTAAATGTCGCACAGATTAATCCATCTAAAAGCAAAAGTTTAAAAATTGTCTTCACTTCACTCCATGGGACTGGCATGACAACCATTCCATCGGTGTTGGAAAAGGCTGGATTTCAACAACTGCACATTGTTAAGAAACAAGCTGAGCCAAATGGAGATTTTCCTACAGTAGAATCACCAAATCCTGAAGAGTCTAAAGTCTTTTCCTTGGCCTTTGATTTGGCCAAACAACAGGATGCTGAAATAGTGATTGGTACAGATCCTGATGCCGACAGACTGGGGATTGGTGTTCAAACGAAAAAAGGCCATTACCAACTATTATCTGGAAATCAAACGATGGTATTGATGACTGAATTTTTACTAAATCATAAAAAACGAAAAGGGCAATTGAACCAAAATTCTTTTATTGCAACCACTATTGTTTCAACGCCACTGATGGAAAAGATAGCCCATCATTATGGTATTGAATGTAAAATTTGTTTGACTGGTTTTAAATGGATTGGTCAAATGATTCAAAAGTTTCAAAATCAAGAATTCATTTGTGGAGGTGAAGAAAGTTTTGGCTTTTTAGTGGGGAATCAAGTTCGAGATAAAGATGCTGTTTCTGCAAGTTTATTGATTTGCGAAATAGCCCAGATTTTAAAAACTAAGGGCTCCAATTTAATCGCATACCTGACTGAAATTTATTGCAAATATGGTTTGTTTCATGAAGAGTTAGTCTCTCTCACTAAAGAAGGAGAGTTGGGTTTCCAAGAGATTCAACAGCAACTCAAATCCCTGCGTCAGTCTCCACCCCAAACATTGGCCAATCAAAAAGTTGTCACCATTCATGACTTTCAATCGTCTCAATGTATTGATGTTTCATCCCAACAGATTTCATCCATTGACTTACCACAATCTAACGTACTTCAGTTCATCACCCAAAACCAATCCAAGGTGACCATCCGTCCTAGTGGTACGGAACCCAAAATAAAATATTACTTCAGTATCCAAAGACCCTATGACGCCCAAAATTCTCTCTTCAATCAATTACAACAAGCTTCTGAAGAAATCGAACGATTAAAAAGAGACATTAATCTCTCACCATGAAACTACTCCAGCGAATTCTTGCCTTTGGATTGCCCTACAAAGGTTATGTCGCGCTTAACATCTTGTTTAATTTTTTGTATGCCATATTCAGTGGGGTGGCCTTTATTTCTCTCATACCGATGTTGGATGTTCTTTTTGGCACCAATCAATCTCAAACAACCCCCCCAGTCTATACTGGCATTGATAATCTCACTAATTATCTAAAATCTTCTATGGATTATTATATCCATAAACACTTTGATGAAAACACTAATTTATTATTGGTTTTTGCAATCTCGATTGTCTTGGTCACTTTTCTCTTAAAAAACTTGTGCAATTATTTGGCCTTATTTTTTATCACCTTTTTGAGAAATGGTATTCTTAAAGATTTGCGAAATAAATTGTACCACAAAATCATCCATCTTCCAGCGTCCTATTTCTCAGAAAGGAAAAAAGGAGACTTAATTTCCCGAATAACCAATGATGTGAACGAGGTTCAAGTCTCTTTTTTGTCGATTCTAGAGGTCTTGGTTCGAGATCCCTTGACCATTTTGTTTTCCATTTTTTTCATGTTTACCATCAGTATTAAACTGACCGTGGTTGTTTTAATCTTTATTCCCATTTCAGGTTTTTTGATTTCACAAATAGGTAAGCGACTCAAAAAGGACTCTGATTTATTACAAAAACAACAAGGCCGCTTTATGTTCATTATGGATGAAACCATCGAGGGACAACCAGTGATTAAGTCTTTCCAAGCAGAAAATAGATTCATCAATACCTTTATAACGGCTACAAATCGGTTTTATCGTTTTTCGAATCGATTTTTTCATCGAGCCAATTTAGCTTCTCCGATGAGCGAATTTTTAGGGATTTGTACCATTGGCATTTTGCTTTGGATTGGAGGACAAGAGGTGCTCAATAGTGCCACGCTATCCGGTGCTTTTTTCATTTCTTATATGGGATTGGCGTATAATATATTGACTCCAGCCAAAAACATCAGCAAAGCCTATTATAGTCTTCGTAAAGCAGACGCAGCAGGGGAACGGATTTTTGAAATATTAGACATCCCCTCCCAAAAAGACCATGCAAAGTCCGTTCAAAAAAGCGAATTTAAACTTCATATCCATTTTGAAAGGGTTCACTTCAAATATCGAGATCAATGGATTTTAAAAGATTTGTCTTTTTCCATAAAGAAAGGGCAAATGGTCGCCTTGGTCGGATCCTCAGGAAGTGGTAAAACGACCATCGCCAATATTTTATTGGGCTTTCAATCGATACAAAAAGGCCAGCTTAAAATCGATGGCATCCCCATTGAAAAAATCAAACGCTCCTCCTTATATCAAATGATTGGCTCAGTGGATCAACAACCCATCTTATTCCATGACACCGTAGCCAATAATTTAAAAATTGGCAAACCAGATGCAACAGAAGAAGAACTTATTGCCGCTGCAAAAGTGGCTAATGCTCATGACTTTATTAATCAGCTCCCCGATCAATACTATGCCAATATTGGTGAAGGAGCTGATAAACTATCCGGGGGGCAAAAGCAGCGATTATGCATCGCACGCGCCGTGGTAAAAAATCCTGATATTTTGATTCTTGATGAAGCAACTTCATCACTTGATACAGAAAGTGAAAAATTGGTGCAACAAGCTTTAGAAAAACTTATGAAAGGGCGCACTTCACTAGTGATAGCTCATCGATTATCTACGGTTGTGAAAGCCGATAAGATTTTGGTGCTCGATAAGGGAACCATCATTGAATCAGGAACCCATTCCGAATTGATCAACAAACAAAGCATCTATAAAAAACTAGTTGATCTTCAAAAATTGAATTGAATCAAGTGGCCAATAAAAAAGCGATCAGAGACCGCTTTGTGTGTTTTCACAACGGAATCATCCTTATTGTGAATTGGAATCAAAGTGCAAAAATAAAATTTTATGGACTATGTTTTTCAATCACTAATGGATTAACCAGCATTTTCAAACTTCAACAGTTGTTCCACATATTGTCTGGAATTTGATAACCTTGGGACTTTATGTTGACCTCCTAATTTGTTTTTACTAGCCAGCCAATCATAAAACAAATTTTCTCTAGCTACATGGATGACGGGCATCTCGATCGTCATGTCCTTATATCTTTTGGCTTGATAATCCGAATTTAAATTTTGAAGTGCTTGATCCAAATCAGTGGCGAACTGATGAATATCTTTTGGAGGCGATTTAAATTCAATAATCCATTGGTGACTCCCTTTGGAATCCCTATCCATAAAAACAGGAGCAACGGTATAATCGGATATCAAACTTCGATGTTTTTTGTTCACTTGCTCCAATGCTTTTTCAGCATTATCAACGATCAATTCTTCACCAAAAGCATTGATATGACTTTTGGTTCTTCCCGTCACTTGAATCCGATAGGGGCTTAGTGAAGTAAACACAACAGTATCTCCTATCCGATAGCGCCATAAGCCTGCATTGGTCGTCATCACAACTTCATAGTGAACCCCCAATTGAACGCCATCAATAGCAACAATTTGATCTTTTATGGCCTTTTGATCCATTCCCAAAGGAATGAATTCATAAAAAATACCGTAGTCCAACATCAACAACAAATCTTTCTCGAAGTTTCGATCTTGAATGGCCAAAAATCCTTCAGAAGCATTATAAATCTCATAGTATTTGAATTTTGGATCAGGAATTAATTGTTCAAATTGACTGATGTATGGATTAAAACTCACCCCTCCATGAAAATACACTTCTAAATTTGGCCAAACTTGCTTGATATTTTCCTTTTTGGTATGTCTTAAAATTTCATTCAAAAGGGAAAGCATCCATGAAGGGACTCCCGCCATTCCGGTAACTTTTTGCTTGATCGTCTTTTGGACGATGGCTTTCATCTTTGATTCCCATTCCCCCATTAACGATACGGATTGATTGGGTGTGCTACTGAGCTTTGCCCAAAAAGGGAGATTATCGATGATAATTGCTGATAAATCTCCATAGTAACTATTGTATTTGTGATATAATTCGTGACTACCGCCCAGTTTTAAATTTTTCCCAGCCAATAGTTGTGATTTTGGGTTGTTGTGGAAATACAATGATAGCATGTCTTTTCCCGCTTTATAATGGCAACTTTCCAAAGCTTGAGCGCTGACTGGAATGTACTTGCTTTTATCGTTAGTCGTCCCACTGGATTTAGCAAACCACTTGATTTGGGTAGGCCAAAAAATATTTTGTTCTCCTTTGCGACATCGGTCAATAAGGTGGGTCATCTGTTCGTATTCGACTAGAGGAATGCGGCTTTTGAAGGTTTCATAATTTTCAATGGAATCAAAATCATATTGTTTCCCCATTTGGGTCTTCGACGCTACTTTCAATAATTCCAACATCAACTCCAATTGGACTTCTACTGGATATTTGATGAATAATTCAATTTGATGGATTCTTTTTTTTAACAGCCATGAAGCAATCAAATGAAACCAAGGATGTGGCATGGGTTGATGTATCTTTGGGGATAAAATTAGCAATAATCAAAGCCATAAATGGTTGAAGGTGTTTTAACAAAAATGCATGTGCAGTACCAAAGGCAACACCCTGTGGACTATTTTTTGAGTTTTCAAAATTCTTTTATTCACCTCAATCAATTCATTGGCCAACACCTTTCGATTAAGCCTCAAAGTTGTCATTGCTTAGGTTGTCATAACATCTTTACTCCAAATGACGTGCCTTTTTTCTTTCGTAGAGGTTATTGTGGATCCTGCTTTTCGCAAAGGCCTGAAATTGGTGATTGGGTGATTTCCCCAGAATTAAGCCAATCTCATTTAGGCATTGAAGATCGGGATTTAGCGTATGAAAAAAAATACCAACTCCAACCACACATCGTTTATTTAGCAGCCACTAGCAAAATTAAAGTTGGCGTCACCCGTAAAAAAAATGCCATCATCCGTTGGATTGATCAAGGAGCCAACCAAGCCATGGAGCTCCTTGAAGTCCCTAATCGATATTTGGCAGGCATTACTGAGGTCGCACTGAAAAAGTATTATTCAAGTACAACCCCGTGGCAACAAATGCTTAAAGGAGAGCACATTCATGTTGATTGGTCTCGAGAAAAATCTCATGCTTTAGAACTCATCCCAAATCAAGTGAAACAATACGTCGCCAATACTACAGATTCTCATCCCATAAACATCCACTATCCAATCAAAACAAAACCAATCAAACCCAAATCTTTGAGCATTGACTTTCTTAAAAACGGCCAAACACCCATTGAAGGTTCGTTACAAGGGATACGAGGACAGTATTTACTCTTTGCTAATCAACAAGTATTTAATGTTCGAAGACACGAAGGATTCAAGGTCGAGATTTCAGTCAAAAAATGAAACCCATTTTTGAGCCAATACAACCTTTGATGAAGCCCTCTGAATCCCTGTTTTTTGTGATTAGTATTTGAAAGATACCGGTCAATCAAATGTTTCGATTAACCATCCTTCTGCAGAATCCATCATCGGAATTAATTGATTGTTTTGGCTTCCAAAAAACCTCCTTGAGGAGGTTCCCGTGATTAAATTGAGAGCCCTTTTGACCAAAGGATCTTGTTCATCTCCCAATGATTTGAGATCAACAAGGCTTTCATTTATTGTATTACTACTTGAAGGACTGAATCCATCGTATCCATAAGATTCTCCTGAAGAATTTGTCAATGATGATATGACGACACTCAAAACTGTGGAATGGTCTGTATTGAGGTCTCCGGTTGTTTTATAATAGTTACTTGGAGAGTCATTATGATCGAATAAATAAAGTGTCGCCAAATGCTTCCCGACTGTCTGTTCACCGATGACCGTAACATTCACATAAGGACTTATGCCACTGATGACCGCTTCACTAGCCGAAGCTGTTCTGTCACTCGTTAAAACATAAACATTGGAAATATTTAATTTATTCACCGAAACGGTTTCAGCTGCGTCCAAATAATCAACGAAATACTCATTTTCTGCTCCATTGTCGATCTTGGAATTATAATTTTTTTGAAGAAAGATGCTTGAAGAACTTTGTCCCGAAATCATTGAAGCTAAAGCCACTGCTGTTGATAAATATCCACCACGATTATATCTCAAATCCAATATCAAATCAGTGATTGGTTCGTCAGCAAATGTTTTAAACACAGCATTTAAATCTGAAACACTTCTAAAAAACTGGTAATACGCTAAGTATCCAATTTTACTCGATCCTTTTGTAATAATGGAATGAGCCATAATTGGGTTTCTAGTAACATTCGTTTGTTTCGAGATGGTGACTGTCTTATTTAAGTCGACTTCATTAATCGGATTATCTAAATCCACACTCCGTTGTAAATCAACCATTTTTAGTCTTAGTGTATTGGAGTTGATCAAACTAGCGTTACTGATCGTGAGTCTCGTTCCATTGACATGAGAGAAAAAATCACCTCTTGAAACTTTTCCGTCAGCAGGTGTTCCAGGAAAAGCAAACAGCACGACACCTACTATGTTGGAAGAATTCCGAGAAACACGAGCTAGTTGATATAATAAACCATTGTCAAATCTTACAGCTGAATGCACACTTGATATATCACTTACACTCGTTGCATAACTGTACAAATCACCTCCTTTTTGTCCCCTTTTATACAATAAACTTCTAAAAAACTGATTATAGTCCGAATTCTGCTCGATAAATCGTTTATAATCATCATCGGAACTAGCTTTTGAATCAGCAAGATTGGGAACATCTCCTTGCCATAAATACCAATGGTTCAAGGCTTTCCATACAAAATCACTTCTTTCATAGGTGGAAGATTCTAAATCGATGTTGACTGGAGGTGGGGATTTGATGGTAATCTCATATTCAATTTCAAAAACTTGGCTATCATAAGTGATCGTCAAAACAATGGTCGCCGTTCCTTCAGATTTTGAAGTGATTTGACCTGAGCTAGCATCAACCGTTACGATGGATGATTGTGTGGCATCTTTTAAACGCCAACTAGAAGAATCTGCATTAGTGAAGATATCTTGCTCGTTTTTAAAATTAAAATCCAAGTTGGGATCGGATCCACCAAGAATCACTTCATCATTCGAAGGTTTTCCAGTAATGCTTAATTCACGAACCTTTAGTTCCATAGCATCTTCGTAAGTCTGGCCGCCATAAGTGGTCTCAAGTTCGACTTGATAGGTTCCAACACTAGTGGCACTGAAAACACCATTAGAATTTGCTTGGGTCCATTTAATACTCGAAGGCGTTAAATCACTTCCTCCATTGCCATTAGTCAACGAATATTCCAGGGAGATGTCTTCTCCAACCATAATTCCTTTGGTCACTGGATTGAGGGTCAGTATGGGTTGAACGACATCTATGGAAATAGAAGCTGCTTGAAAATTTTGATTGTTATAGATTGCTTCCGCTGAAATACTGACAGTTCCTTTAGATTGTGGCGATAAGACCCCATTATCATTGATACTAGCGATGGATGAATCATCACTAGTCCAAGTCGTTTGATACTCTGAATCACTGACCGTCTCTCCATATTCATCTCTTAATGTGGCGGATAGTGTTTGGGTACCGCCTCCATTTTGAGGAATGATGATGTTTTGATTGAAAGAATCAATTTCAAGGGCAATATCTACAGTCACTGAGGTGGTGATGCTCGCTGTATAAGTCCCTCCTTTGTAGTTGTATGAGGCATTAATGGTTTTGCCTTTTCCTGGTTTGTTTAATCTGAGTTTTCCACCTACAAATTCAAAAAAATCAGATTGCCAAGAAACTGTGGGGTTTGATGTCGTTCTTTTTTCGTTGGTGAAGTTGACCCCAAGAGTATGATTGATTTGACCCACTTTCAAATCGTGAAGATCTTGTATTGTGAATGAAATCACTTCGATTGAGCTAGACTGTTGATAAGATTGACCTCGAAACACAGTTTTGATGACAACAGAAGTTTGCCCTGCGGAAACTGGGATGACTCGACCTTGATTGTTGATTGATATAATGTCTGAATCATAATTCTCATAGGAAATAATTTGACTATCGGTTCGGTCTCGACCAAAATGGTCCGTAAATCTTGGATTTAAATCATGAGAATCTCTGCTCCATTGCAATGGAACTCGAGGCGTTTCAATACTCAATTGAGGCTCAACTTCAACAGAGATGGTGATTTGCTCTGTCAATCCCTCAACGGTCACTGAAATGGTTGCCGAACCGGGGGCTTTGGCTGTTGCTTTTCCCGTACCTTCATCAAACTCGATAATCTCTGGGTCACTGATCGTCCAAACACCTTGAGGCTGAGGAGAACTTGATTGTCCCGTCTGGTCTCTATGGGTGAAGGTAATGTTGATGCTTTCTCCTTGAAGTAGTGTTTGACTTGCTTGATTGAGTTCTAATTCAGGCTCCACTTCCATTTTCACTATAATTGTGTGAGATGCCGTAGGACCTTGATTTCCGATTTGAACAGTGATGGTTACCTCTCCTTCATTCACCGGTGTCAGTCTACCATTTTCGTCCACTTTCAATTTATCTTCATCATCACTTGACCAAGTCATGGCCGTGGGATTGATCTGGTTGCCATCTTCATCAATATATTTAGCTTGTAGTTGAAAGGGGGCTGTTTGTAAAGTTGAAATTTCGTTTGGTGGATTGATAATCTCTACTTTTTCTGGTTGTTTGACGGTGATAATGATCTCATTTTGAGCTAATAAAACCTCATTTTGATAAGCCAAGATTGTGATTTTGACTTCATCAGCCTTTATCGGGGTTAGAATCCCATTTGAATCTATTTTTAAAGCTTCGGAATTACTGCTCTTCCACTGAATCGATTCGGGAGTGACTGTTTTTCCATTTTGATTGATAAACTGATAGCCTAGTTGAATGGGCTCTTGTGTGGTTCGAATGACCTTTATGGGCGTTTCTTTTGGAAATTCAAAATCGATGACTGGTTCTTGCGTCACGGTGATTTCTTGAGTATTCATCGCATACTCTTTACCATCATGAACAATGGTTAAAGTCAAAAAGGCTTTACCCGGTTTCTTCAAGGTGATGTTCCCTTGACAATCAATGGTTAGTACATCGTGATGACTACTTTCCCAACAAAATGAATCAGGGATTTGATCGATTCCCTTATCACTAGTAAATTCAAAATTTTCAAGCTGGATTTGTTTCCCGTCAATTCTCATCTCACTTTCAATCGAAGGTAATTTCAATTTGATTTGTTGAATCACTTCAATTTCGATTTCATCGGTATACCGATTTCCATCCAAATCAAAAGTAACCGACACGTTCGCAATGCCTGGTTTTTTAGGCGTTAACTTTCCGGTTGATGCTTCAATTTCTAGAATATCTTGACTTTCAGATTCCCACTTAACGGTTCCTGCATTAGCATTGATGATTTGACCTTCGTCATTGACAAATTGAACTGTTAAAGGGTTTAAATTCAGATTTTCAATTTTTATCTCTTGATTGGTATTGATAATCTCCAAGGTGGGTTCTTGAATAATTTCAATTTCGATTGTTTCGGAATACTGTTTTCCATCGAAGTCAAAAGTGACCTTGACTGTAACTATTCCAGGTTTTATGGGATTTAATATCCCATGATCTGATACAATTTCTAAAATCTCTTGATTGGCACTTTCCCATTGAATTCTTCCATTATTGGGATTGATGTTTTGACCCTTTTGATCGATAAATTCGATAGATAGAGGTTCTAAATCCGAGTTTCCAATTTTTACCACTTTATTGGCATTGATAATGGCCAAAGTGGGTTCTTGGATGACTTCAATTTCAATTTCTTCCGCATATTGCTTTCCATCGATGTCAAAACTGACCTTGACAATAACAGTCCCTAGTTTTATAGGATTTAACCGACCTGTTTGAGTGTCAACAGCTAAAACCTCTTGGTCGCTACTCTCCCATTTTATGGTTCCTGTATTGATATCTAGGGGGTGTCCCTTTTCATCGACATATTGAACAGTTAAAGGTTCTAAATTCTTATTCTCAATTTTGATATCTCTATTGGGATTGATGATTTCCAAAGCAGGCTCCTGAATGACTTCAACTTGAATTGTCGATTTGTAGTCGATCTTTTCATACGTTACTGTAAGATGTATTATTGTCGTTCCAGGCTTTAATGGTTTGATGACTCCGTTTTGATCAATACTGAGAATAGGCTCTTCAGAAGAGCCTACACTCCAATGGATACTCGAGGGCGTCAATGGAGCATTCACTTGATCAACGAATCGGAAACTCAATGTTGTTGGAATTGGAGCTCCAATCAAAATGGGGGCATCGCTATGACGGCTAATGGTTAAGGATCCTTCAATGGGAACACTAACGATGAATTCTTGTTTTAAGATAACCCCAGAATGAGTGATGATGCTTGCCGTAATCGTTGCGGATCCAGGCTTTCGAGGATTGAGTTTACCCGATTGGGAGTCAACAGAAATAACTAATGGATTGGAACTTACCCAAGCAATAGGGCTTTGGGTATTGATTTTTCCTGATTGATCATAATATTGAACTTGCAAAGTTGGTGATTGACCAATTTTTAAAACTTGTTCTTTAGGTGATACTGCTCTTAGTTCCGGATTCATGGTTGGCATTTCTGCTTTTTGACAAGCAAAAATGAACACCACAAATAATGCCGTTGTAAAAATAAAATTGAGTTTCCTTTTCCGTCGCATACTAAGATTCAAAATACAAAATTAGTAAACAAAAAAATCAACTGTTTTAACAGACAACGTCATTGATTCTATGGTCCCCTTTTTAACTTGATCCACCAATAACCATCATCCAAAAAGATGAAATTCCATTTTGGAACCGCCCTTGGGGACCTTTTTCAATCATCAAGCAGGTCGCTTATTTTGCTAGAAAAATGGTTGCATGTCTGCAGGGGACAGTTTTCGAAACTTTCCTAGAGGCATATCCAATAGAATATGATGTATTCTGACCCTTTGTAGAGAGGTAACCCGATATTCTAAAAACTGGCACATTCTTCGAATTTGTCGGTTGAGTCCTTGTTTTAAAATGATTCGAAACTCCATATTCGATAGTTGTTCTAAACGGCATTTTTGTGTGGTCGTGTTCAAAATGGGGACACCACTTGACATTTTTTGAATAAACGATGAGTTGATGGGTCTATTGACCCGAACGATGTATTCTTTTTCAATTTGATGTTGGGTTCTGAGGATTTTATTGACCACCAATCCATCATCCGTCAACAGAATTAATCCTTGACTGTTTTTGTCTAATCGACCTATGGGAAAAATTCTTTTAGGATAATTCAAAAAATCGATGATATTGTTTTTTTCTTTTTCCGTATCTGTAGTGCATACAATACCTTTGGGTTTATTCAAAGCCAGATAGGTGTTGGTTTTCGGTTTGGATTTAATGAGTATGCTATCGAGAAAAACCCGATCATTTGGCATAACTTTTTGACCTAGGATTCCTTTTTTCCCATTGATAACAACCCGTCCTTGTTGAATGAGTTGATCTGCTTTTCTTCGAGAACATCCACCGTATTGACTGAGAAACCTATTGAGCCGAATCGTCTGTTGAGTTATGGAGTCTCTCAACATTATATTTCAATAATGTCCTGTCTTCCCAAACCAAAACGCTTGCGATACCAGATCACGATAATATAGATAATCGGCGTATCAATCATAGCGATCAACACTTTAAAAATAAAACCCGAAAGAATTAATCCCCAGGCTAGGGACCACGGTAAAATCCCAAAGACGGCAAACAAACTAATCACCACGGTAGTATCTACAAATTGAGAAGTGACGGTTGAAAAATTATTTCGAAGCCATAAAAAGCGACCTTTCGTTACTTTTTTTAAAAAATGATAGAGATTAATATCTAGTGTTTGAGCTAAAAAATAGGCCGTCATCGAACCAATAATCGCCAAAGGTGTGGCGGCAAAAACTTTTGAAAACGTTTCATTATCAATTGGAGAATCCGCCATAATGGGAAGACCCAATGAAACATAAATGATGACTAAAGAAAATATAGAAGCAAAAATGCCTGCTAAAATCATTTCTGAAGCTTTTTTCTTTCCATAGATTTCAGAAACCACATCTGTGATTAAAAACGTTATGGGATATGGTAAAATCCCCACCGATAATTCAAACAAACGAACCCCTGCGATGTGGATTTCAAAAGGAAAAGGATACCAATAAAAAAATTTCTGAATGATTATGTTGGAAACAACTAGAGAGCAGATAAACAATCCAGTGAAAAAGAGATAAACCCGAAAGTGAAACTTTCGATTGATGGATTTCATTTACCGCAACTCGATATGAAAAGGCAACATCGTGTGCGGGCCATCTTGAACCAACTTTAATTTTTCTACCTCCTTCACCATACGATTGGTCATTTCTGCATCCACCAATGGTCCCTGAGAAGTTTTGGCTTGATAAATTCCTTGTAATGCATTCAAATAACTTTCAAAGCTGCTTTCAAAACGTGGATACTCTGTGATGGAATAATCAGTGAGTTCAGCCAATTCTGCTGCTTTTTCAATAGCTAATGATACATCACCAAAGGCATCGACAAGACCAATTTCTAGGGCTTGCTTGCCAGACCAAACTCTTCCTTGAGCGATTTTTTCGACTTGATCTATCGTCATGTCTCTTCCCTGAGCCACACGTTCTTTGAAAGTTTTATAAATTTTATCCATTTCTTTGATTTGTACGGACCGAAACCCTGGCTGGATTCCTTCAAATGGACTATAATCAAAAGCATGATCGTGGGTGGTGACATGTTGCGCATTGATGCCAATGTCGTTAAAAAACTCTTTAGCATTGAGAAGACTGAAAACAACGCCGATCGATCCTGTAATGGTTTTAGGATCTGCTATGATTTGATGGGCCCCTGCTGCCATGTAATACCCTCCTGAGGCAGCGACATCACCCATTGAAACCACAACTGGTTTTTCTTTTTTTAAATCCTCAACACATTGCCAAATGATTTCAGAGGCCAAGGCAGATCCTCCCGGCGAATTGATGCGCAAAACCACTCCTTTGACCGATTTTCGGTTTTTGACGGTTCGAAGTGTTTTACAAAATGACCTGCTTCCAATGGCTCCTTCAAAACCATCACCAAAAAGGATCAGCCCTTGAGCATAGACCACAGCAATCCGATCATCCACATTAATCGAACGGACTCGATCAAGACTACTAGCCTCACTAAGAGTTACTTTTTCAATTGAAGCATCTTGTTTCACTCCTAATTTTTCTTTGACCAAAAGATTAAAATCCTCTTTGTTCAAAAGAGTATCGATTAATCCAGATGTGAGTGCTTCTTGAACAATGCCAGCTTCCAAATTATTGGCAATCTGATCCACTCGTTGTTCCGTAAGGTTCCGAGAAAGAGCAATATCATCTCGTAGTCCATTCCATACATCAAACAGTAATTCACTGAGTTGCGTTCGGTTTTCTGGACTCATTCGATTGGTCAGATATGGTTCTCCTGCACTTTTGTATTGGCCATTACGGATGATTTCCATACGGATACCATATTTATCCTGTAAGTCTTTGTAATATAAGACTTCCGCGACCAATCCTTTGAATGAAAAGATGCCCATGGGATGGACCGCCAAAGTATCTGCCACTGATGAAAGGTAGTACCCTCTTTGAGTATAAAATTCATCGTGAGCATAAATGAATTTCCCACTGGATTTGAAGTCTTCTAAGGCATTTCTGACGGTTGCTATTTGCGTCCATCCTGCTTGAGGAAAACCTGCTTTTAAGATCAACCCTTTAATGCGATCATCATATTGAGCCCTTTCAATGGCATCAGTTACTTTATTGAGTCCCACTTGACCAAAATCGAATCCCAATAGATCTAGTAATTCTTCTTCAATAGGTGAAGTGCGATCTCGAATCACCTTGTTGAGATTCAAACTCAAGACACTATTGTCGTCTATGCTTGATGTCGTGTCCTTTGATGAAAACGAAACAAATGCCGAAAGGGCCCCCAAAACAAAGAGAAAAACAACAAAAAGCAGCAAAAATGCTGTGATAACACCAAAGAAGGAAGCGAGGAAGATGCGAAAAAAACTCATGAGTTTACATTGGGATGCAAAAGTAAACGATATCTACCTTTCCAATGATATCAAAACTTTGGCTTGAGACAAATCAAATGGTCAAAAACAACGAATTAATCAGTTAGTTTTCACTATGAAATTATGCTTCAAATGCTTGTTCAAAAAGCTCCAAAACATCATCTAAGAACAACTTGTGTTTTCTATTTCTTGTTTGAATCTTAGAAATCTGAAGTGATTCTAAATACAAAAAGTCTTTAGTTTCATTCATTGAAACGGTTCTACTTTCATGATGTGATCTTTTTTAAAATGCTCCGGGGCAATAGGGGGATCAAAAACTCATCATCAATAGGATAAGCAAAATCAATCGAAAAAAAACGAAATATCAAACTGAATAAAAAGTAATTACGATTCAAAGACAACTAGACGGTCAAAGTCATGTAGATACACAAGAACATCCAATCTCCTTGATTTTGAAAAAGGATTGCCATGTTCAACTATCTAGTGCAACAAAAAAAATCCGTAATCCATTATTTGATTAGGAGGTTACTACTAGGGGCAACTCAAGCGCTTTATATCGATTGTGAAATGTAGTGGTATCGAACAAAGTATACGAAACTAATTGCTCCAAGCGAAAATATGAACAGGATGCAAAAATTCCCTTTAAAGCATTGATTTCCAAACAAATTTATTTTGCACTAGGAGGGTTCTTGGTATCTGTATTAGGGTTAATTATGGTTTACAATTCTCAAATTTGGGTAGGTAATCGTTACGTAATACTGAATTTGAATTAAATCCTCTACACTCCGTTACATTACTTACATCCCAACCACTTAAATTTTGG
>JAPORT010000034.1 GCA_026710085.1 Flavobacteriaceae bacterium
TTTAAAGATTCCATTGGTAGTTTTATCAACCGTCTTTAAGTGAAAAATTCCTTTACCATTTATTTTTTTGTGCCTTTTTTCACTTTGTGTCGTTGGATTATAAAAATTAAACGGAACGATACAAAATCGCTTGCATAAGATTTAAATGGAACTGATACAAGGCGCGGTAAATTACGAAGTCCAACATTTCTAATATCAAAAGGCGATGAGAAAAACCAATTTTATTATCAATCGTAAATCTTTAAAATTTAAAGAAGGTGTTGATGAACGAATCATCATTTATAAAGGTAATGAGGCCCTTTTGAATTCAAAGACAACCCATTTTCATGTTTTAAACTTTGAAATTTATATGAATTGGAACCCAACTCCGTATTTTGAATTAAGTGGCACATGTTCAAATCAAATTCCTATTGAACACATGAGTACTGAGTTTTATGTCACTATCGATAACCTATACTTTTCTAATGGAAGAATTATCGAAGTCTCAGATTCCATAAAAGTGATGTTAGATTTTCCAATGCAGAACATTGAGTCAATTCAAAACGAATATGTGAAGGAAGTTAAGTTTTCAATTGTTAATTTTTCAGTTTGCAATTCGTCTAAAAACTCCGACTTTAAGTTTAAATTTTTGCTAGAAAAGAGTGAGGAAAATGAATATATAGAGGGTTCTTTAATTGACAGAGAATGTCTGCATTCAGTCATTAAAACCCTCAGAAGAAAAGGTGGCTTTTGTATCACGCATCATGCCCATATAAAGTTTGCAAAGGCTAAATCTATTAAAGAAGTTGAAATTATTTTAGAACGTTTGATTTTGTCTCTAAGATTTTTAAACGGTCAAGATTTGGGATTTGCTTTACTGAACTTTTTCAACAAGGAAAATGAAATAATCAGCTGGTTTCCAAAATATGGAAACATCAAATCATATAAATCTTGTCATAGGGTTTTACTTTCTTCTGAAATATATAATCATCCTAAAGAATCATCTATTTTAGAAAAAATGCTCAATTTTTTTGCAAAAACAAATGATTTTCAAACTTATATTGATTTAATTCATTGGTATTGTATGGCTAATATCAATAGTGGTTATACCTCTGGAAGTCTTATTTTGGCCCAAGCTGGAGTTGAATTGATTTGGAATTTTTGTAAAAAAACGAAGCTTTACGGAATTGAGTGTGAAATGATGAAGGAGAACAACAAAAAGAGAAAGAAATATGCAGGAGAAAAAATTGGAGAACTAATGAAAGCTCTTTCAATTCCTAATGATATTAGAAAAACCACACCTCATTTGAAAGCGTATTCAAGAAATTATAACACGATTCATAGAAAATCAAAAATAGAAACACTTTCACATGCAATAGTTTCCTTGAGAAATAATCTAGTCCACTCCGATGGGAAAAAGAAAGAAGATGAAAAAAAGAAAGAAGTTAACATCCCCCGATACGCCTACTTTGAAGCAAGAGAAAGTCTATTATTAATCATTGAAAAGTTCATATTCAATAGAGTGAAATTTGAGGGGTTATATAACAAGAGACATACCACGGTAGAGCCAATAAGTTGGAGAAGGATTGAAAAATTCTCTAACTAAATAGTCGCTCCTTAAAAACTCAAATAGAGTCCATCATCCCCTTGATATGTGGGATTGAATGATACCCTACTGGCCAAGAAAGGGCTTTGAAATCTGCAAGGAAATGCGTCTCTTGGTCTCAAAACCTTGCAGAAATGATCCAAAAAGTGCCCCCAAAACAACCCCAATGATTGGACTCGGCATTGAATGCGATTCTCCATCCAAAACATCAGATCCAGTGGCTGGCTGATGCCATCGATTGGTCTTTTTTTGAAAAAGCCTTTGAGCCTCTGTATGCCCAAACAGGCCGTCCGGCCCATCCCATTGGGGTGATGGTGGGTTGTTTGATGCTGAAACGGCTTGACCATCTAGGCGATGAAACCCTCATGGATCGCTGGATTGAAAATCCAACCATGCCGTACTTCACGGGTTCTGATGTCATGAAACACGGACCACCTTGCGATCCTTCTGATTGGGGTCACTTGAGAGATCGTATTGGCCCAGCAGGGATGGAAAAGATCTTTGCCTATTCCGTCCAGTGGCATCAAAAGGAAATCAAGAAATCCTCATCGATGGTGTTATCGGATACCACCGTGCAAGGCAACAATGTGACCTTTCCGACTGATGCCAAACGGAACAAAAAGGTCATCGATCAGTGCCACAAGATTGCCAAAAAAGAAAAGATTCCACAGAGATAAACCGATGCCAAAGCCTCGAAAGAACTGCTGCGTCAAACTTTTAACGGGAAGCATCCTCGACGAGCTCAAAAAGCCAAAAAGGCCACCTCCAAACTCAAGA
>JAPORT010000084.1 GCA_026710085.1 Flavobacteriaceae bacterium
TGAATTTGACGATCCATCCATCATCCAAATTTAATATCAAATTAACCACTGGATTCACTTCTCGGTATCTGACTACCGTGCAAAACAACAATAACATCTATGGCGTTGGTACCTTGGCACAATTCAGCAAGCCTGAACTTATCAAGCCTTCCAATACGACTGGAACGATTGCTTTTGCGACCGTTGATGAAACGTTACAATTGACCGTTGATTCTGAAATCAATCATTATAATGGGATTATTTCAGTTGATTATTTTGCTAATGATTGGTTAAAAGTACAAAGTATCTTCGGCGTGGATTACTCTGGCCAACAAAGCACTGCCTTTTGGCCATTTGGGTATAATATCGATGGATTATCTAGTGCCAATCCTGCGGGCTTCAGAGGTATCGATAATCGAGATTTCTTATCTCAATCAGCTGAATTAAAAGTTTCCTTAAAAAATCAAATCACATCGAACATGACATCAGATTTCATCTTAGGAGGACAATATGTATCCCAGCAAGTTTCAGTTGCTGGAGCTTCGGGTGAGGCTTTTCCTGGTCCCGGTTTTGCGGTAACATCGGCAGCAGCCAATCAAAATACTTTCGAGTTTTTTCAAGAAACCATCAATACAGGAATTTTCGCTCAAGAACAAGTTGGCATCAATAACTCAATTTTCTTAACCATTGGTGCTCGTTTGGATGCACACTCGGCTTTTGGTAGCGAGTTTGATGCAGCATTTTATCCGAAAGTCTCCGCATCCTACGTGGCATCTGATACCCCTAATTGGTCGAATATCGGACCGATTAGTTCCTTGCAACTCAGGAGTTCTTATGGTTTGTCGGGACTCCAACCTGGAGCCTTTGATGCATTTACAACCTATACCGCTTTGGCTTCAGCGACCGGCGCTGGGATAGCTCCTAATAATTTGGGTGATGCTGATTTGGCACCAGAAGTTTCTAGTGAATTTGAAATTGGATTCACTGCAGGACTCTTTGATAATTCAATCAATCTGGAATTCACCTACTGGGATCGAGTGACGAAAGATGCCCTATTCGCACGACAATTTGCTTTATCTGGTGGCTTTAGAAATCCCCAATTAACCAATATCGGAGAACTTGCCGCCCATGGCATCGAAATCAATCTCAATGGATCGGTTCTCAGAACCCAAGATTTACAACTTGATTTATTTGTCAATGGGGCTTATTATCAAGATGAAATCGTGAGTCTTGGTGGAGCTCCTCCATTAAAAGTTGGAGGCTCCTATCCCAGATACCGAAACTTTTTGATTGAAGGTTATTCTGCGGGATCCAATTTCGGCGCCGTACTTCAAGATGTCGGTCCCCATGAACTTCCCATCGATATTGCCAATAAGGATGGACGACCCGATACTCGTGAAGAATTAGTCACGTTCTTTTCGGGGAAAACAACCCAACAAAATGCAAAAGATCTTGGTATGCCGACAACCGCTGGGACTGGTGGTGTGCTCCTGAAAGATGAAGATGGGGATGGGGATTATTTGGATCACTTTTTAGGAAAATCAGTTCCAGATTGGACAGGTTCCTTTGGAGGTTCTTTAGATTATAAAAATTTCACCCTCAGTACGACTTTCGAGTATAAAACAGGGGATTTTGTAGTGAACAATCTAACGGATGCTTTCCGACAAGCAAATAGCAGTATTGGACGAAATTTGCCATCATCTTCACGTGTGACAAGAGATTATTTTACCGGTGGGGTTGATGGTAATTTTAATCCATTAAATGATCCCAATGTGCGGGTCGAAGCCCTCGAAGAATGGCTCTATGATACGCTAGCTTTAGCTCCCTTTTCTGGTCTCAATACATTAGAAAAAGCAGATTTTATTCGATGGAGAGAAGTCAGTTTGGTGTACCGATTCGATCAAAATTGGCTCGAGTCTTTCGGACTTGAAGCAGCATCAATAGGTCTTTCTGGACGGAACATTGCTTTATTTACCTCTTACAGTGGCATCGATCCAGAAATTGGTTATGTTGGGAGAGGTTCTGGATCAACTCTCGTCCAAAATTTTGCGCAAGGTATTGCAGCCTTTGGTTGGCCGATACCAACACAGTTTATATTAACCCTTAAAGTTGGTTTTTAGTCATGAAATATAATCGATTTTTTTTACTGAATCTATCTCTAATTGCCTTGATTTTTATCGTTGGCTATCGATGTGAACTTGAAACTGATAATCCTAATAATTTACTTGAAGAGGGGTTGTCTGTGACGGCATTCACCCCTATGGTGAATGGCGCGGAAGGTGCTTTGGTAAGAGCCTATGGAAATATTTTAGCTCCCTATTCGACGGCTAGTGATGAATTAATTTGGATTG
>JAPORT010000122.1 GCA_026710085.1 Flavobacteriaceae bacterium
TTTTTTTAAATGCATCTTACTTGTCCATTGATTGGGATTTCTCTTTCCTCCAAAAAGTCATCTTTTTCCCTCTGATTTTGGCTTTTTTGGTTCCTTTTGTCGTCATTTTGGAGCCCAATAGAGGTTTCGGGGGCTTTTTCCCCTAGATATCCTTTTTTAGGGTTGCATTAAAGTCATCATACCTGGAGCTCTCTTCCAATGGTAGGCCATCGACTCCAAAACAGGTTGCTTGTGAACTTTCTCCAATCCCTTGAGTCGTGTCACTTGACCATGGAACCAGCGAGCGAGCCCCCCAAAGGTTTGTTCCACCATCCAGCGTTCTTTGCTGATGGCTTTGTTTCGCTCTTTTGGTGGCTTGGTCCAAGGCTTGTGGCGATCACCCTTTTCCATCACCAAAGACTCCCTCCCCATGGCTTCTAAAAGCTGGTCATTCTCTTTTAATTGGTCCCCTTGATCGGCCAAGACTCTTTGGCGTTGCTCTTGGGTTCGGCTTTCCATCAAAGGTTGGAGACCTTGGCTGTCATGCTCCTTGGCGACGACGGTATGGATGCCTCAAATCGAGCCTTTTTCGGTCGTGGCGATGTGTCGCTGATACCCATCTCGTAGGTTTTTTCCTTTTTTGGAACCAGCGGGCTTCATGATCGGCGTGAGGACGCTCTTCTTCTGGTTCCTCATGATCTTGACGCTCCTCTTCTTTTCGATCTTGAGCCATCTTTTGGGGTTTGCTTTTCGGGGAAAAGGACTCGCTGTGATACGGGCTTCCACGACGGCCGTGCCTTGAATCATCCCTTTTTTCGCCGTCAGTTGTCGGTTCACTTCATCCATGATGCGTTGATACCGCTTTGGGACCGTCCATTCCCAACCAAAACGAGACAGCCTGCTGTGATCGGGAACGGCATCTTCCATGTCTCGACCACAAAAAGCGGTGAAATTCATGCTGTCTTTCATGAATGCTTCGGTCCCAACATCCGAGAGATGGAACCAAACCCAAATCAATGGCATTGTCAGTAACACCATGGGATGATCGGCTTTTTGGCCTCGTTGCTTTTTGCCTGATGGGGCGCTTTCGACTCATAAAGCCTCGATGGAATACCCATTGATCATGTCGTTGATTTGATTGAAAAACGGCTGGGGTTTTGTTGGGCTGAGCCCTTGATGGGGATTGAAAAAACGCATCTGTTGGGATGGAAAAGATTGGAAATGTTGCCTATCGCGTACCATAGACAAAAACAAAATGATCAAAACCAATGGTCCAATAAAAAAAAAGCAATTTTGGATCCAAACCTTTATTTTAGCGAAAAGTCGAAATTTTAGTGCAAAGGGCTCCTATAATGTATGTCTAAAATAATTTGTTTAATTCCCGCAAGACTTGAGTCCACGCGTCTTCCAAATAAACTGATTGAAAAGGTAGGTGATAGAACTTTGATTGAGCAGACTTATTTGAATGCACTTAATTTTCAATTGTTTGATAAAGTTGCTGTTGTTACAGATAGTCAGCAGATTTATGATGTTATTAAAAAAGATAAAGGTGAAGTCATTTTACAAAAACAGCACTTTCAATGTGGCACTGATCGTATTGCGGCTGTTTGTTCTAAGTTTGACGGTGATATCATATTTAATATTCAGGGAGATGAACCTTTTCTTCCTAAAGACAGTATTGCCCAAATGATACAAGAATTTAGTAGGGATGTAAAAGGTGGTATTGACATCGTATCATCAATGGTACCAATAAATCATTCAAAAGATATTGCCAATCCAAATAATGTGAAAGTTGTGACTAATCTTAAAAATGAGGCACTTTATTTTTCTAGATCAGTTATTCCATATAGGAGAGAATTGCAACACTCATTTCAATGCTACAAACATCAAGGGGTTTATGGATTTCGTAAAGACATACTAAGAGAAGTTTCTCAACAAGGCCCAACTCCTTTGGAAATCCAGGAAAAAATTGAAGCAATTCGGTTTTTAGAAATGGGAAAAACCATTCGAATGGTCGTTAATACAATAGAAAGCGTAGGAATTGATACACCTAGTGACTTAATTCAAGCAAGAAAGCATCTAAAAAAATTATATGGAGCCCTTTGAATAATACAAATCATTTAAAAGTCGCTATTTTTTTTATAATTTTATAAAAAATAATGAAAAAATTTCCGCCATATACTGCTGCACATATTGGAAATTACATTATTGAACAAGGAGAAAAAGATTATGTTGAAATAACTCCACTGAAACTACAAAAACTTCTCTATTTTTTATTTGGTGAATTTTATGCTTCAACAAGACAAAAATTATTTAAAGATTCATTTTATGCTTGGAAGCATGGTCCTATCATACCACATATTTATGAACAATTAAAACATTACGGTAAAAAACCTATTTTTTCTAATTTTCATATATCTCATTGTAATTTTAAAACAGAAAAAACAATGTGGGCTCCAACATCAATAATTAATGAAAATACAATAAGTCATTTAAAACCTGAATGGAATTATTACAAAAACATAGATGCTCGTGAATTAGTTAAACTAACTCACGAACGAAATACTCCGTGGTATCATATATACGACTACCGATTCGAAAGAAAAATACCTTCGCGAAAAATTAAAAACTATTTTTGTTCTATATAGGGATACGCCTTTTTAATAGGAGGATATATGTTTTTGGACGTTTGACGTACTTCTTCTCCAATCAAAAACGTTAAATAACAAATTTGATTCTTATTTTTTAAATCGGAGATAAAGTCATTTTGGTTCTTTATCGGTTAAACCACTTCTTCCCATTGATCAAAGTAAGTCGCAATGTGTTCACATCGACGAAGACACTTCTTTATCGATCTCTCTTTCATGGAAAAAAGTAACGGCTTCTTCTAATACCCAGTCTTTACCATAAGGGCTGATGCAATCATAATGGACTATGTTCACATCACATCCAAAAGCATCTTCTAAATCTAAGATAATATGTGAAGAGTCCATCAAACTAACCCTTTTGTTGAATTCATAAAGCAATTCAATTCGATCTTTTTCAGAATCAAACGCATTGTAAGCAATACGAATCGGATCATAGGGTTTCATCGTTTGAATAATGATTTCTTGTTGCTGTTTTGTTAACATGGGAATATCATCCTTAATCAACAAAAATAGTTAAAATCAATTTGAATGGTCGACTTTAACTATTTTTAAGGATGACTTTGTTTTTAACGAAAAAATGAATTTGAAATTTGAAAATTTAGTTAAAAAGTACCAAAAAGTGAGCAGAGGATTGGTCCATCATGAACGATATAATCTGTATGCCCTATCATGTCATAGCACAGGCATTGAAGGATCCGAGCTAAGTCGAGAAGATGTCAATTTCTTACTAGATAATAGATTGACACCAACAGGGAAAAAGATTGAAGATATTTTGATGGTGGAAGACCATCACGAAGCCTTAAAAGCCATGTTGGAAATGGCCCATCAAAAAAACCTAATTGAGTTGAGTGTTGCTGATTTGCGAAGACTCTCACCAAAAATCTTACTAAGAACGATTGCTGCTGAATTTGCAAAGCATTGGAATTTTGATGTTTTGAATGGTGTCTTCCGAAAGGTTTCGCTACAAGCAGGAAATCGTGTCTTCATGGAACCAGAAAAAGTGCCTATTGCCATGGATGCGTTTCTTTTGAATTTCAACAGAGATTTTAAAAAACAAAAGACCATCACAGAGATTTATCAATTTTCATTTAAATCGCACTTTCTTTTAGTGGATATCCATCCCTTTCGAGATGGCAATGGTCGCTTAAGTCGATTGATCATGAATTATGTTCAAAGGTGTCATGGTTTACCGATGTCGATTGTCCATACCGATCATAAATACAAGTATTTTCAAATTCTTGAGGAAGTAAGAGAAACGAATCGTTTCGATAGTTTATATGAATTTATGTTTCAAGAAGCAACCCTATTTTTTGAAAAAGAGCTTAATTTGATTCGAGAAAAAGGAGGACATTATCTCTTTGAAAAACAAAGTGAATCAAAAAACACTCAGAAGAACCAATCTCATGAAAATACATGGACCTGGTAGATGATCACTTCCAATAGGGGGCATGTATTATGAAATTGATGGAATGCTTTCGATGAATCAACATGAACTTAATAGCCTGACATTCTATTTCAAACTAGCTTTTGCCACTTTAGTATATAGTTCCCTTAAAATTTGGATAATCTTCCACGAGTGACTTAATTTCTTTATCGACTTTAGCGAGACGATAAATTGTGTCATCAACAAAAGAGTGGATCACGTGGGATGTTGATTTTATTTTCCCTGTGTTTTTTACTTCGTTTAAAGAGTCCATGATGTCAATCGTAAACAATAAATCTTCCATGCTATGAGCTTCAACATTAGCTCCAGGGCAATGTTTATGTAGATTTTCAGTAAATTCTTTTTGATTTTCTTTATATTAGGTAAATAATAAAGTTTTGTCTTTTTGTTGTTTTCATAGAGATAAATAGTTTTCTTTATGATTTCTAACAACCTCTCCTAGTTTTAGAAGATTCTCATTAGTTCCTTTTTCAATAGAAGCATCACCAAAACTATTGACAAACTTTTTTAAATTGTTTTCTTGGTCTTCATCAACTTGAACAAGTAAAAGCATGATTTATTCTCTTATTTATAAACTTAAGAAACAAAAAATAATAGACTAGTACTCGATAAATTCCCGCCTTGCTGTTTTAATGTGAGAAGAAAAGAATAGATAAGCACTTTTTCAAATGGTGTCATTTCTTTAAGCCCATTAGCTTATTCATCGACTCCATTAGTCCAATGATGATGGGATGATATCTTTTTTCTTGCCATAATTGGTGCAGACAATCATCACCATGGATTAATAAATAAGTAGGTGGTATGATATTAAAAAACTCGTGCTGAGTTTCATCTCTCAAACGAGCCCCATCCCAATAACAGGCATAACCCCGATGTTCATCGAGCTATAAATCCACATCAACAAATCACTTTCTTAAACGTTTGCTATATGTTTAACCCCTTGACTTCATATTTTTTGGGATTGAATTGATGTTCATAGAGCTGTTTATGGAGATTGATGTACCCTATGTGCCCTTTGTAAGACACTCGCAAGTACAATCGGTTTTTACCACCTTTTGTTTGATGAGAATTTCGATCTTCTAAAATAATGCTAACTTTCGCCATCAATTAATTTTAGTTTCTTACGAAATAAGACGAGTTTCTACACTGTAAATTTTAAAAATCTCACTAAAATTGATTCGATCTAAATTTGAAAACCCCTTAAATTTCTTGTGTTTTCAATTTTTATTTCTCTAAATTTCCTTATTAACATGCTCAAACCTTAAAATAAAACTAAAATGAACAGAATATGTATTACTGGCCTTCTTTGGTCTCTGGCGATTTTCTCAGCCACTGGGCAGGAAACTCCAGAAAAACACACACCCGATATAAGGGGTAGAATCCAGACTATTGATCTAGTCAATGGAAAAGTGATGACACTGGAACTTCAAGATTATTGGCGAAGTAATCTACATGTCAGAAATGGAATGATCACTCCTGAAAAACGCCCCAAAGCTCAGCATGTTCCTGGGCTAATCGAGTACCGTATTTATATCGTTAACCCAGGGCTCTATTCCATTCAGCTGGATGCTGAACGTACGCATGATGCTCGTATGCACCTAACGGTTAATGGGGAAGAAAAAGCGGTTTTATTTGAGTCACCTGTAAAGAATTCAGAAATCATAAATGAAGTAGTCTTACACAAGGGCTTGCACTATATTCGATTAACTTCTGAGAAACTAAATACGTCTATTCCTCATATTAAGACTATTTCACTACAACTACAAAAAGCAGAGGAAATTGCTAGACCAATACTCCCATCACTTGTAAAGAAAGGTATTCCATCAAGTGTTAAAAAAGGATGGGAATTTGATGTGTCACGTAAGATTCATCTTGATTTTCATACATCTGCCTATGTGGATAAAATAGGCAATCAATGGGATCCCGAAGAGTTTGCTGCTACTTTGGCTGACAACCATATTAATGCCGTAACCATCTTTGCTAAAGGTCATCATGGTTTTGCGTTTTACAATACAAAGATTGGTACGAGACATCCTGGCTTGGATTTTGACTTGTTAAAAGAGCAAATAAAGGCTTGTCATAAAAGGGGTATTAAGGTATTGGCATATTTTTCTGTGAATGTGGATGAACTCTGGGCTACCACAGAAGAAGGTGAAAATGTTAATTGGGAAACCTTCCAAAATGTGGATGCTAATCCTGAAAAATCATATATAAAAGATTATACCTGGCCAATGATTCGAGAGGTCGTTGAAAACTACGATATTGATGGTTTTTGGTTTGACTTTCCAGGTTATGACCAATTTGTGTCTGGTACCATTGATTTGATTCGTAGTATCAAACCCAATTTAGTTTCTGCCTATAACCACCAATACAACAAACCCCGTGAAGAACTTGCCAAGCAAGATATCATGGAAATAGAAGCTTGGGAACATTCCCAATCACTCTACCGGTTGCCCTACATTGCTCGTTATGCCCATGGAGCTACACCTATCGTGGGCATGACCACTCGTTTTTGGCATCGATGGGGTGATTTTGGACGAGTCAACGATGCTGCTATGCTCCAATTTGAGACCGCTGTGAGTTTTGCTAATGGTTGTGGAATTACCATCGGGGATCAGCTACATCCCAATGGTCGATTAGAACCCGCGGTTTACCAAGTAATAGGCCAAGCCATGAAACTAGGTAAAACCATTGAGCCATATGTCAATGGAGCTTCTTTTGTCCCTTATGTGGCTTACTTACGTCAAGACTTGAAAGCCTCCTCAACTTTGATTGATAGCGGGATACATTTTAATGTTGTGGATGAAAAGATGCCATTAGATGCATATAAAGCTTTGGTTGTTCCTATGGCTGGCAAGTTATCAGATAACTATTTGCAAAAGTTAGAAGGGTATGTTAAAAATGGAGGTAAGCTCATTATTTATGGTAACCCTTCGGAAAAACTACAGTCCATTCTTGGTGTGGAAAAATATGATATAGATGTTCCCATTGTCAGCATCAAGGATAAAGAAAATCTAACGGGAGCGTTTATTAGAAATCGAAATAAAGTCTTACCTACTGCTGCAGCGATGGATATTATGGTAAAACAACCCATTGTCGCTGTAAAACCTATAGAAAACACTCAAGAAATTGCTCCGCTTGTATGGCAGATGAATCATGGAACAACACATCGTTTGTCACATCAACAAAGCCCACCTATGGATGAAGTATCGGGTTATTCGGCGATTACTTACAGAAAGCTTGGAAAAGGGGAAATTATTTTTTGTCCATTATCCATTTTAGAAGCCTATGCCAAAGATGGCTTTACACAAATGCGCCACGTTTTTAAAGATATGTTTCAAAAAGTAGTCAAACCTGAAGAACGTTTGGTAGAGGTAGAAAGTACGGTTGGTATAGAAGTATCCATCATGCAACAAGAAAATAAAACCGTTATTCACTTGGTAAACGGATTACAATCTCGTCGAGCAACACTTGAACCGATGCCTGTCATCGATGGATTTCCCTTGGTAGAAGAAGCCATTTTAAAAATTAATAAAGAACTGGTCAATAACAGAACGCTTAAAATAGTAACAGATAATCTTAGCGAACTATCTCCATTGAAGGAAGAAGGAAATCAAATCATCTATCGTGTTCCTAATTTTTCTATTAATAGTGTATTTGTATTAGAAAATTAGATTTATTTAAAAATAAAATCCATGAAAAATTGTAGCATAGCACTATCGATTGTATTGATTACTAGCGGTTGGTTATCGATGAGATCTCAGGTTATTGACTTTAATCCTTCAAAATGGCTTATTCCTCAACCGCAACATATTGAAATAGAATCAAAAAAAATCAAGTTGAGGGAAGGTCGAATAGTGGTGTTAAACAATCCTGATCTTTCTCATAGGCTTTATCAATCGGTTCTTAAACTCAGAGATGAAATTGCCCCATGGGCAGGGGTTCGGGAAATTAGTATGTCATTAGCTGAGAAAGAAATTCCGGCAGTGCAACTCAAAGTGGACACTCAAATGATTGAGAAAGCTCAAGGTTATTCTATTTCCATAAATGCAGGACAAATCAATGTCATTGCCCATGACCAAGCCGGTCTCTACTATGCCATCGCCACTCTCAATCAATTAGCGGTCTTTGCCTCAGAAGCGGGATATCTCCCATCATTAGAAATCACTGATTTTCCAGATTTCAAACGACGAGGTATCATGCTTGATATTAGTCGAGATAAGGTGCCCACCATGCAAAGTCTTTTTAAGCTAGTTGATCAAATGACTTCATGGAAAATGAACGAACTACAACTTTATACGGAGCATACTTTTGCTTATCAAAATCATGAGATCGTCTGGAAGCATGCCAGTCCAATGACAGCAGCGCAAGTATTGGAGTTAGATCACTATTGTAAAGAACGTTTTGTTGAATTGGTGCCGAATCAAAATTCTTTTGGACACATGCACCGCTGGTTGGAACATAAGGAGTACACAAATCTATCAGAATGCCCCAATGGTTGTGAAACCCCTTGGGGTCTAAGAGCAAAAAAAAGCTTGAGTCCCGCTGAACCTGGTTCTTTGGAATTGATGGAAGAATTGTATGCGGAATTATTGCCTCATTTTTCCAGCAATTATTTTAACATAGGGTGCGATGAGACGGTGGAACTGGGCAATGGCAAATCCAAAGCGTTGATCGAAAAACACGGTAAGGGGAGAGTGTATTTGGATTTTCTAAAGAAGCTCAATGAACTAGCAAATAAGCATGGAAAGAAGACCATGTTTTGGAGCGACATCATCTTGCGTTATCCTAAACTCATCCCCGAACTACCCAAGGACATTACGGCTATGGTATGGGGCTATGGAGTATTCCATCCTTTTGATGAGCAAGGTGCTCAATTCAAAGAATCCGAAATTCCTTTCTATGTATGTCCAGGAACTTCGGCTTGGCAGACAATCATCGGGCGTTATGGGGACACCGCTCCCAATCAACTCAATGCCGCTGAAAACGGTCAAAAACACGGAGCAAAGGGATACTTGCTTACAGATTGGGGGGATCATGGTCATTGGCAACCATTACCCGTTTCATACCCTGGATATCTATATGGGGCAGGTGTTTCATGGGCTGTCGAAGCTAATTCTCAGGTAGATGTTCCCAAATTATTAGATATCCATTTGTTCAAGGATAAAAATCATATTATGGGGAAATTGGTAAAAGATATAGGGAGTGTTTATAACGATAGAAACACTGTTCCGGTTTATTTTGATATTCTTCATACGGTACATCCAGGCTCTGTTTCCAAAGTGAATAGAACCTATAAAAAAGAGGATTTAATGGAGTACATATCATCCATTGACAAAGCCATTGAACCGCTATCTAAAGCTGATATGCGCGCTGAAGATGCACCACTCATTGAAAAAGAAATCTTGAATGCTGCAGCTTTGGCTAAATTTGGATGTAAGTTGGGGGTTGCTCAAGTCACCCATGGAGCTACCATTCGACAAATCGCCCCCATTCCATTAGACGAAAGATTAAAATTGGCCGATGAATTGGAACAAATCATTTATGATTTCAGAAATATTTGGCTCGAACGAAACCGAATTGGTGGACTAAGGGAAAGTGCTGGACGAATGGAAAGTATCTTGAGAGAATTGAGGAAGCGATAATGGTTTCAGCGAAAATGTTTGTTTCAAAGTTGCCATGTTCCAATCAACAACATATTAGCATTAAAAATCTCAAAAATGCCATCATTTAGAGAAGCAGCAATTCAAATATTGTCATGTGAATCCCCTCTTCATTATAGAGAAATAACTAGACGAGCCATCAATCAAGGAGTTTTAGACACGGCTGGAAGAACTCCAGAGTTTACTATGAATGCAACTTTAACAAACGATATAAGATTCAATGGGAATCAGTCTTCTTTTGTTAGAGTTTCTGAGGGTGAATATGCCCTTCGTGATCCAAATCCTACTCCAAATAATTCGAATAATGGTAATGGTAGGAATAGGAACATAGTACCAAATAGTCAATACATTGGTAAGGCTGGGGAGTTCTACGTAGCATCTGAATTGTTATTTAGGGGATACAATGCTAGTATTATGTCTCTTGATGAGGGCATGGATATTATCGCATTGAAGAATAATAAATTATTTTCAATACAAGTTAAAACTTCTAATCTCCATAGAAATAATTCATATGTTTTTGATATAAGAAGAGTAGCGCTAGATCGAATATATGCAGGAAATATATTTTACATCTTTGTGATGATAGAAACTAACCAAAGAAAATCATCAATTATTTTACCCAATTTAAGGATAGATGAACTAATTGATTCAAGAGCTATTACAGAAGTTTCAAACAATCGGTTCAGACTTACATGTAGAAAAAGAAGAGACTCAATATACATTGGGCCTTTAAGATTAGAGCAGGAATTAAACTTTTATTGGGATCATTGGGAAATTATGAGATAGGAGGATTATTAGACATGTTATAAAATACTTGTTGAACATCTTCATCATTTGCTAGCTTTTCAAGAAGTTTTTGAATTGAGTCCATTTCAGTTTGATTTATTTCAATGAAGTTTTTTGGAACGTGTTCAAATCCTGAGGAAATAATCTCATAGTCATCATTTTCTAAAAATTCTTGAATTCTCCCATATTGATCAAATGGTCCGTAAATAATGATGGAGTCATCTTCTGTATTGATTTCTTCAACACCAAAATCAATTAATGATAATTCTAACTCTTCGAGTTCAACCCCACTGGAATGAATGGAAAATAGGCAATAATGTTCAAATAAAAATTCAACCGAACCAGAAGTGGCTAAGTTTCCCCCAACTTTATTGAAATAACTGCGAATATTTCCTACCGTTCGATTATTGTTGTCCGTGGCCGTTTGAATTAATAGGGCGACACCACCAGGTCCATAACCTTCAAAAAGCAATTCTTTGAAGTTTTCTGAGTTTTTGTCCGTCGCTTTTTTGATGGCTCGTTCAATATTTTCCTTGGGCATATTGGCCGCTTTGCAGTTTTGAATGAGGGCTCTTAATCTTGAATTGTTTTTTGGATCGTCTCCACCTTCTTTAACAGCCATGGTGATGTCTTTTCCTAGGCGAGTAAATGTCTTAGACATCGCTCCCCATCGCTTGAATTTTCGGTGTTTTCTAAACTCAAAAGCTCTTCCCATTGAGGTTATTTAATGGAGTCTATGACCTATTTAAACTTTCATCTATTGATAAAAGGAGGCTTCACAACAACGGCTTTTAAAAGTTTATGACGAACCTGTATAAAGACAGGATCCCCCAATTGTATTGATGAATTAATAATGGCTAATGCAATTCCTTTTTTAAGAGTTGGGGAAAAAGTTCCTGACGTCACATAGCCAATGGGGTGTTCCTTTAAATCGAAGATTTCTTGATCTTTCCGCGGAATGCCTCGATCTTGTAGTTCTAATCCAACCAATTTTTTATTCGGAGGATGGCTTTTTTGATTTGCTAAAAATTCGTGATCGATACACTTTGTTTCAGGTTTTGTAACCCACCCTAGTCCCGATGAGATGGGGGATAATTCATCTTTTAGCTCATGACCATAAAGACAAAACCCCATTTCCAAGCGTAGAGTATCTCTGGCAGCGAGACCAATCGGTTGTATCCCAAATACTTGACCAGCTTCAAGAACTCGATTCCAAATGCGCGGAGCACTTTCATTATTAAAATAAATTTCGATACCTCCTGAACCGGTGTATCCGGTGGTGGCAATCAAGACATCTTCAATCCCTGCAAACCTTCCCTTCTGGTGATGATAAAATTTTAAAGCCGTTAAATCCACAGAGGTTAAAGATTGCATGGCCTGAATGGCTTGGGGTCCTTGAATGGCTAAAAGTGAAGTTTGAGATGAAATATCGGTGAGTTGAACATCATATGTATGAGCATGTTGCTGTAACCATTGCCAATCTTTTTCAATATTGGCAGCGTTGACCACCAGTAAATATTTTAAATGGTCTAATTGATAGACAATTAAATCATCAACGACACCGCCTTTTCCATTAGGAAAAAAATTGTACTGAGCCCTACCAACATAAAGTTTCGTGATATCGTTACTACAGACCCATTGTAAAAAATCTTTAGCCTGTTTTCCTTCAACGATGAATTCTCCCATGTGCGATACATCAAAAACACCTAAATGTTGTCTGACTGTTAAGTGCTCGACGGTTGCACTTTGGTATTGAATCGGCATGAAGTAACCGGCAAAAGGAACCATTTTGGCCTCTAACTTTAAGTGGGTTTCATAAAGTTTCGTTTTTTGCATCAATCAAAAATAGTTGGTCAACTGAATTCCAAATTTAGTCAGTAAATTGTGCAAATCATTAATGAAATTCAAACATGAAAAAATTTTTCGGCCTTGTCTTGTTGATTCTTATTGGATGCGTTGGTGGCAGTACATATAGTCAGCAACCACACGGATTAACCCCAACATTCCATCAAGAACGAAGAGACGAGTTACGCTATTTGATGCCGCCTCATTCAGTAGCGGTTTTATTTGGAGCTCCGATACGTAACCGTTCCAATTCGGTGGATTATATCTATCATCAATCTCCCAATTTTTATTATCTCACGGGATGGCGAGAACCTCATGCGGTTTTGATCTTATTTTCAGAAAATCAAATCGATGAGATAGGGAACTTTGATGAAATTCTTTTTGTGCGACCAAAAGATCCGTATCATGAAATGTGGGAAGGAAAAAGATTAGGTATTCAAGGAGCCAAAGAAATGGGATTCGATCGGGTCATGACAAAGGAGAATTTTAAAAATTACCATATAGACTTTGAAACGTTTGAGCAAATTCTCTTTTTTAATTTCCAAAATGACATCATCGATACAAATGACGCTAGTGATTTGTTTGATTTAGTGCAAAACTTTCAATCGAAGATGAATTATTCTGAAAAAGCATTGAAATCAAACAACTTTAATCAGAATTTATTGAGACAATACTTAACTCAACTACGAGAAATCAAAACGCCTGAAGAAATCGAGTTACTAAAAAAAGCCATCTTCATCTCTGTCCAAGGTCAACTCGAAGTCATGAAAGCCATTAATGAATCAATGACTGAAAGAGAAATACAAGGTATTCACGAATTTGTCCATAAAAAATATGGAGCTAATGACGTGGGTTATCCTTCGATTGTTGGATCTGGTAACAATGCCTGCATCCTACATTACAGAGCCAACAATAAAAACGATATCAAAGGAGAATTGGTTTTGATGGATGTGGGAGCAGAATTCCAATATTATACTGGCGATATCACCAGAACAATTCCAGCTTCAGGAAAATTTAATGATCAACAAAAAGCCATTTACCAAATTGTGTTTGAGGCTCAAAAAGCGGGGATTGATGCAGCTAGACTTGGAAATTCGTTTCGATCGATTTATAGCGCCAGTAGTCAAGTGATTAAAGAGGGGCTTCTAAATCTTGGGATCATAGGAAAACCTGAAGAGTATCGAAAATATTTTCCTCACGGCGTCACGCACCATATCGGATTGGATGTCCATGATTGGGGGGAGTATCAAGATCTTAAAGAAAATATGGTGATTACCATTGAACCAGGAATTTATATTCCTGAAGGCAGTGATTGTGATCCCAAGTGGTGGGATATAGGGATTCGAATAGAAGATGACATTTTAATTTCGACGGATGGGCCAATCAATTTATCGGTTGATTTACCTCGATATTGGAAAGACGTTGAAGCCACGATCGCACTACCAAGTGCACTGGATGATTTTAAACTACCTCCAATAAAGGAGTAAAAAGTGATCACTAGAAAGGAAGCCTACTATGAAATTCTAAACAAAGGATCAAATCATCAAATAAGATTTAAACTGAGGGTAACTCCATAATAAGGTTCTTGGTAAATCATCTTCAAGAGTTTCTTTTAATGAGTTTGGCATCGGAATTTTTTTTTGAATGATTTGTTCAACATCATCTCTAAATTTAATGGGGTGGGCTGTTTCCAAAAAGATTCCCTGATATTTATTTGAATTTTCTTGTTTGTTTAAAAAGGATTTTAATCCCAAATACCCAATAGCACCATGGGGATCTGCTATATATTGTCTTTTTTGATATAGTTCTTCAATGGATTGTTTGGTTTGACCATCATCAAACCAATAACCCGATAATATTTTTTTTAAAGATTCGAGTCCCTCGTCATTATTTATGTTAACACCATACAATTCTTGAATACGTACAAAATTGCTAGGTTGTCCGACATCCATCGCATTGGAAATGGTTTTTATAGATGGAACGATAGGGTGATAGGTTCCATCGCTGAGATAATTGACTACCGTATTATTACGATTAGTACTAGCAATAAAATGATCAATGGGTAATCCCATTTCTTTTGCAAATAATCCAGCACATAGATTACCAAAATTCCCACTAGGAACCGAGCAGACAATGGGAATGCTCTTGTTTTTAAGTTGTTTATAGGCAAGAAAATAATAAAACATCTGAGGCAACAAACGTGCGATATTGATAGAGTTTGCGCTGGTAAGCGTTAAAAAATCATTGATTTCTTCATCAACAAATGCGCGTTTGACAAAATCTTGACAGGTATCAAAAGTTCCATCAAGTTCAAAAGCTTCGATATGATCTTTATTGGCAGTAGAAGTGATTTGTGCTTCTTGAATCTCGCTGACTTTTCCTTTTGGAAAAACAATGATTGTACGGATATAACTGAATTCAAGAAATGCATTGGCAACAGCTCCTCCAGTATCCCCTGAAGTGGCCACTAGTACCGTCATGTATTTTTCCCCAACCAATGGTGTCAAGTAGTTTAATGTATGTGCCATAAATCGAGCTCCTACATCTTTGAATGCCAGTGTTGGACCATGAAAAAGTTCCAAACTGAAAATGTTTTGTTCAATAGGAACTAATGGAAAATCAAAAGTCAACGTGCTCTTGATAATTTCTTTTAATTCTTTTGGGGGAATGGAATCACCTATAAATGGAGAAATAACTTGATAAGCAATTTCATCATCTGAAAGCTTTTCAATATTGCATATAAAATCATTTCTAAGTTTGGGAATAAATTCTGGAAAATAGAGACTTTTGTCTGGAGCGATTCCCTGAAGAACAGCTGTTGAGAAATCGACTTTTTGTTTTCGATTGCCAAGGTTATAATACTTCATAACCTAGATAATTTGGATTCCTTTTTGATTGATATTGGAGACATAGGTATCAAAAGCTAAATCCAAAGGTGCCAAAATATCAGACATGGATTGAACCACTTTTTTAGCCGTTTTGGTCCCTTGAGAAAGAGCAAACACAGAAGGTCCAGAACCTGAAATGCCAAATCCTAATGCTCCACTTTCCAATGCTGAGGATTTTAAAGCATCGTACTCTGGAATGAGCATGGATCGATTGGGTTCAATGATGATGTCTTCTAAACTTCTAGAAATCAAATCGTAATCATTCGTATACAAAGCACTGACGAATGCCCCAACATTCGCCCATTGATGCACGGCATCTTGAAGAAAAACCTCTTTCTTTAAAATAGCTCGAGCATAAGAAGTCTTTAATTCGATTTTGGGATGAACAATGGATGCTACGAGTTCATTGGGAGTCGGTAATGGCAGTACATCCATACTTTCTAAACAGCGTACTAATGTGAATCCGCCTAATAATACTGGAGCTAAATTATCCGCGTGTTTTGCACCACTAGCCAAACGTTCACCAGCTAATGCATATTGGATGAGTTGTTTTCTGTCAAGCGGACTTCCCATGAGTTCGTTGATAGCAAAAACAGCACCTGAAGCACTCGAAGCGCTACTACCAAGTCCACTACCTGGTTTGATCGTTTTGTCAATTTCTATTTCGTATCCGAATTTGGAAGGGTAATCTTTCAATAAGGCTTCTGCAGCAACACTTGCGACATTTTTTTTGGGATTGAGAGGGACTTTAAAACCTTTTACATCCGATATTCGAATGCCTGGAGTTTTTGACTGCCGAACAATCATTCGATCTCCTATAGGATCCAAACAAAAGCCCAGCACATCAAAACCACAACAAACATTGGCTACACTACCAGGAGAAAAAATGGCAATGGAATCCATTTATGTTTTACCAATACGTATAATATCTGCAAATACTCCTGCTGCAGTAACATCGGCACCAGCTCCGGCACCTTTAACAATTAATGGTTGTGGATTGTATCGAGTAGTGTACAAAAGAATGATGTTATCACTCCCCTTTAAATTGTAAAAATCATGATCAGGTGTCACTTGTTGTAGACCTACTGAAGCTTTACCATCAATTAATTGAGCCATATATTTCAGTCGAGCATTATTCGTTTTTGCTTCATCGAGCATTTGCTGAAAATATGGTTCGTGTTTCTTTAAGGAATGAAACAATTCTTTTTCGTTATTAGTTTCAATGCATTCTATGGGTAGAAAATTATTTTTTTCAATATCATCAAATTCGATATGGAGTCCACTTTCTCTAGCCAAGATCAAAATTTTTCGAGCCACGTCTAACCCACACAAATCAATGATGGGATTAGGTTCTGTAAAACCTAGTTTTTTTGCCTCCAAAACAACATCATGAAATATAGTCTCCTTTTTGAAATGATTGAAAATAAAATTTAAGCTACCTGATAATATCGCCTGAATTCGAATGATTTTATCCCCTGAAGCCACCAAATTATTCAATGTATCAATGATAGGAAGCGATGCTCCAACATTGGTTTCAAATAAAAATGGCGTGCCGAATTTCAATGAAATACGTTTTAAGTGAAGGTAATTTTCCAAAGTACCGGCACATGCAATTTTGTTGCATGTTACGACACCTACATTTTTACTTAAATAGGATTGGTATTCTGATGCTATTTCAGGACTTGCCGTATTATCAACAAAAATGCTGTTTCGAAGATTTAAATTGGTGATGTGGTCGAAAAACTTAGCGCGATCAGCCACGATCTCTGAATTTATTAAATCATTTTTCCAACTTGTTAAATCAATAGGATTTTCACTAAGAATCATCTTTTTGGAATTAGAAATGGCTCTAACTCGTATTTTAAGACGCAGTTTTTCTGATAAATAGTTTTCTTGGGATTTTAATTGCTCGAGAAAACTTCCTCCGACATTTCCAACCCCTGTGATAAACAAGTTTAATTGCTTGACTTGTTCCTCAAAAAAGTTTTCATGTAACGTATTGAGGGCTTTTTGAATATTAACTTGATCGATGACGATTGAAATATTTCTTTCCGAAGAACCTTGTGCAATAGCTCTAATATTGATGTTATTAGCTCCTAGAGCACTAAATAACTTTCCACTAATGCCTTGATGATTTTTCATATTATCCCCAACGACAGCTATATTGGCCATATCGTTTTCAATAGTCACTGGATTGATTTTTTTTAATCTAATTTCAAAAGCAAATTCATTCTCTATAATATCTTTTGCTTTTATGGCATCATTTTGTTTTACAGCTAGACAAACTGAATATTCTGATGAAGCCTGTGTGATTAAAATAATATTGATTTGACATCCAGCTAAACAAACAAAGAGTCTTTTTGAAACTCCGGAGACACCAACCATTCCAGTGCCTTCGATATTGATCAAGGCCACTTGATCGATATGACTGATTCCTTTAACAACCTGATCACCATATTCAGCCTGATGCGATTCATTATCAATTAAAGAACCTTCATCTTGAGGGGAAAATGTGTTTTTAATATAAAGTGGAATTCCTTTCTCCACCAAAGGTTGAATAGTTGGAGGATAGATAACCTTGGCGCCATAATGGGAAAGTTCCATAGCTTCGTAGTACGATAATCGACTGATGGGTAAAGCGCTAGAAACAAATTTTGGATTAGCGGTATAAATACCGCTGACATCTGTCCATATTTCAATAAAATCAACATCTAAAAAGTTTCCGATTAATGAAGCTGTTAAATCCGAACCACCTCTTCCAATAGTGGTCGTTTCATTTTTTTCATTACTTGCAATAAATCCTGGAACAATGGTGATTTGATGTTTTTTATTTGAAAAATAATCAACTATCTCTTGTTTACTTTTTTCTCGATTGATGATGTTCCTATCTTCTATTTCTTTTGTGAATAACAACTCTCTAGCATCTTTTAAAACAACATCCAAACTTTTAGATTTTAAAAAGCAAGTAACAATATTCGATGATAAAATTTCTCCATAACTTACGATTTGAGAATAGATTTTTGGGGTGTTGACCCCTAATTGTAAAACCGCTTTCAAACAAGATTCAAGTTCAATAAAATGGCTTTTGACAAAACTGATGGGGTAGCTTTGACTTTTGATTGGAATATAATCTTTGATATAGTCTAAATGCTTGGTTTCCAATTCTGATAGTAAAAATTCATAAGATGGATCTCCAATAACTGCCTTTTCAAGCATTTTTTCTAAAGTGTTGGTCACTTGAGAAAAGGCTGAAACCACCACCACACATTTACCAGATACATTACTTAAGACAATGTCTTTTAGTCGATCTAATCCATTCTGGCCTGCTAAAGAACTTCCGCCAAATTTTAGTACTCTCAATTGAAATGAACTGAATAAACTTGAAAAAGTTGATTGGCAAAATTAAGACAATACAATCACCTATGTCCGCATACTGGTCTGAAAAATCAGGCTTTAGTGGCATTTGTGAGTAAGTGTGGGAAATCTAGATTTCCCACACTGAATGTTGATAATAAACAAAAAAATCATATTCTGGAGCGATTTGGTTTCGGGGAGTAGCATATCGCAATAATTCACTATAAATATGAGTTAATGAAAACTATTGTGCTATTTGTGATAACAAGTCTTCTTGTTTTGATTTCTTGTTTTAACAATGATGAGGAAAAAATAAAAGGGTTGCAAAATCAGAACACTACTTTGAAAAGAGAAAAAAGTGGATTAGAACTGGATAAATCCGATTTGCAAGGTCAAGTTAGTACTTTGAGTGATAAGGTAAAAACACTTGAAAATTACATAAACACACTAGGATATGAAAAAACCGATAATGAAAATACAATTAATAAAATGGAAATTGATTTAGCAAACGCCAATGATGATATCCAAAAACTTAAAAATGATATTACCAACCTGATTAGTGAAAAAACAAAACTGGAAATGGAATTAGAGGTTTTGTTAGTTGTGCCAAAAAATGATCGTGATGTTTTAATAAAGCATAACAATGGAAAAACGGTTATGATAGATTCTAAATACTTAGCATATGCTCAGAATAACTTAATTGGAAAACAAATAGAATTTGAAGATCAAGTATATATAATTGTCGATGAAAAGTTGTTAAGACAAATGCTTAGAGATGAAACTAATGTTTGCTAGTAGTTACCTCGTTAGTGAGCAGTATGGTTAGGCTTTTTCATAATGGACATTTAATCAATCGGACTTCATTCAATCATGATGTAAGCAGTTGGGATGTCAGTAATGTGAATAACATGTATCAGATGTTTTTCAATGCTGATTCATTCAATCAAGAAATAAGTGATTGGGATGTGAGTAATGTGCATGATATGGCGTTGATGTTTCGTAACGCTACTTCATTTAACCAAGATATTGGGGATTGGGATGTGAGTAATGTGCATGATATGGCGTTGATGTTTCGTAACGCTACTTCATTTAACCAAGATATTGGGGATTGGGATGTGAGTAATGTGCATGATATGGCGTTGATGTTTCGTAACGCCACTTCATTTAACCAAGATATTGGAGATTGGGATGTGAGTAATGTGCATGATATGGCGTTGATGTTTCGTAACGCCACTTCATTTAACCAAGATATTGGGGATTGGGATGTCAGCAGTGTAAACTATATGGGTCGGATGTTTTCCCACGCATATAGCTTCAACCAAAATATAAGTCAGTGGAAAGTGAGTAATGTAACTTCGTGTGTCTGGTTCAGATATCACCAAAGTAATAATTCATTCACACTTCAAGATGGTTATGCTCCCCAATTTGAGAATTGTAGTATACAAGAATAAAACGTATTAACATTACATAAATGACTAAACTTTAACACACAAAAAATTAATAGGATTTCATCTTGGGGAATAGAAAAGGGCACTACTATTTAGGACGACACCTGAAATAATGCGTTAAAACGAGGTCCTCTCATCTTCCTACAACTTTTTTGGTAAAAATAAGTTGTCAATTTTTGCCAAAGTAGGAGAGTTATTTTGTTGCCAAATAAGCAAATTTAAATCATGTTTTTATAAATCAAGTCGTTTTTGCCTTTTGTTTTTCGTGTTATGTATTGGTTGTTTTTGGTAATTGTCATTCAAGGATTTGATACATGGGTTCTTGCAATTCATCTTGTTTTAAAGGAAATAAAACTGTTTTTGACTTGTATTGTCTTGAACCACTGATAGATACTCTTTTCAAAGCAGTCAGGATTTTTGGCCACCTCAATATTTTATTGATTTGATACTGTGTTACTCATCAAAGCAAAAGCCATATAACAAATAGCCACATGGACTTTGATTCTTCGAGGCTTCCTGTGAATCATGGGATGGACTTTAATATTGATTTCACCACCTGAAAACGGTGTTCGAAATGCTATAAATCACATGATGGTCGATGTCAAGAGGCTTTTCCCTTCTAGGAGATCTTATCCATGAAATCCATCATCATGCTTGTCCTTATCAATGGCCTCTTGAATGATTTTGGGTTTGTTTTTTCAATAGCAATAAATTTAGTTGTCGATGTCCAACACCGTACAGAATATCTTTGTAAGTAGTGTTATAACAAATTGAAAAAACAAGATGAATATAAACTGAATAAGAAGTGATTATGATTTAGAGATAGTCACACAATCGAGGTCAACTATCAATAACATATTGAAAAGCAAGTAGTTACAGCAAAAACCTAAAAAATAACTTGAATCAGTTTGAATCTAAATTAATTTGATTATTTAAATCTATTACAGAATCAACTTGTGTATTGTTAATAGAAAAATTAA
>JAPORT010000124.1 GCA_026710085.1 Flavobacteriaceae bacterium
TCTAATTTAAAACATATCGGATATGTACGTCTTTAAGATTGGCACCAGTGTTCAAGTGGCTACAATTTGGATAAGAAACGTGAAGCATTGTATTTCAAATCCATTTTTTAGCACGCTAATAATGAAAGTACCTTAAACGGTTAAATACTCTCCAAAACCCTATCTTTTCCTTCCATTAATTCGATGGCCTTAAATGAAAGAGACCTTTGAATGATGCAAAATAAAAAAATGGGGTGCTAAGGAAACAATGTTTTCTTTTTCGGCCAATGGATTGACTCATTCGATGTTGCTTTGCACCAAAAAATCACGATACGCTTCCGATTTTGGCCTATTTGGTTCTTTTTTTTGTCATTTTTGAGCCGAATAGAACTTTGAGAGCTTTTTTCCCTTGACGCCACCTTTTAGGTTTGCTTGAGAACCATCATGCTTAGAGATCCCTTCAAATGGTCAGCCATCGACTCCAAAACATGTTGGTTATCGATTTTCTCCCATCCCTTGAGTTGCATCACCTAAACGGAGAAGCCAACGAACCAAACCACCCAACGTTATTTACTGATGGCTTTGTTTCGCTCTTTTTGTGGCTTGGTCAAGGGCTTGTTGCAATTACCTTTTTCCATTACGAAGGATTCGTTCCCAATTGGTTCCAAGAGCTGATCATTCTTTTCTAATTGGTAGCCCTAATCGGCCAACACTCGTTGTCATTGCTCTACCGAAAGGCCTTCCATCAAAGGCTAGAGACCTTGACGGTCATGCTCTGGGCAGCCACGGTATGAACCCCAGCTTCAAGCCTTTCTCCGTTGTGACGATATGCCGTTTGTACCCATCACCTGTATTTTCCCTTTTTGGAACCAATGGGCTTCATAATCTGCGTTGGGACTGTCTTCTTGTTTTTCCTCATGATGGCTCTCCTCGGCTTGAAGTTCTTGATCTTCTTTTCGATCTGGAGCCATCTTTTGGGGCTTGCTTTTGGGTGAAAAGGACTTGCTGTGATACTCGCATCCACTACCGCTGTCCCTTGAAGGATCACTTCCTTTTGGATGAGCTGTCGATGGACTTCGTCCATAATCTATTGATCAAGCTTTTTGGATATTTACTCTGAACGAAGACAAGATAGGGTGCTGTGATTGGGAACCGCATCTTCCATGTCCCAATTACCAAAACCTATGAAACGCATCCTATCTTTCATGAATGCTTCGTTCCGAACATCGGAGAGAGGGAACCAGACCGAAAGCAACTGTATTTTCAGCCAAACCGGGGGATGGTTGGCTTTTTGGCCTGATAGATCGTGTTCGACTCAACAAGCTTCGATGGGTTGCCCATCGATGATGGCATGGACTTGATTGAAAAATAGTTGGGTCTTTGTTTGGCTTCGACCTTGATATGGATTCAAAAAATGCATGGGTTTGGATGGAAAAGATTGGAAATGGTTCCTACCGAGCGCCATAGACCAAAACAAAATGATCAAATAAAAAGACAGAGATTTTGGATCAAATCCTTTATTTTAGCGGAAAGTCAAAATGTTAGTGCAAAGGTTTCTGAAAGTAAAAGACATCCATACCAGCCACTTCACCCAAGAGGGAAAATGCTTTGATTTAGACAAGACTCCTTACGATCATGTCTTTTTTGATCTAGGGGTTTCGGGAACCATTCCTTTTGCCGAACGCACTAAAGGATCGGTATTAATGAAATGGGTGAAAAAAGGGTTGATTACTCAGTTGGTCACCGATGAGGTTCGTCAATGGGGAAGAAATACCAAAAAGGTACTGGGTGTATTAGAAACGCTACAAGAACATCAAGTCAATGTGGTGATTCAAGAACTGGGAGTGGATTCACGCCATGCTAATGGTAGAGAAAAAACCTATTGGAAAGTGGTCTTGACCATGATGCGTTGTTTGTATGAAACAGAACGCAAAGCCCTTTTAGAACGCACCATGCAAGGGATTGAAGCCTATAAAGACGAGGGGGTACGTTTGGACGAAAAGTCGGCACGGTGGCAACTAGAGAAACGTTTTTATCGAAACCCCAAACAAAAAAATCATCCGTTTGTTAAACCAAGGAAAACCCTATCAAGACATTCAGAGTCGACCGCAGGTGAGTTCGATGGCCATAAGAAAAGTGAAGAGGTATGTGAATTTTAGTATGTAAAGATTATTTTTATAGTTCCCTTTTAAAATAATTTTATGAATCATTGGCTAAAGTTGAGCATCGAATATGCGAATCAAAGATCATACCTAGATGATTTATTTTCGATATATCCAACAATTCCCGATGGAATAAGGGATATCGATAAAAAAAAGTGGGGATTGGTTAAACAAAGTTTTAGAAAACAAGATAATTTAGAATTAATCCATCACCTTTTAAACCTAGAACTTTTCCCCATTAAAGATAGTTATGTCGCTTACTTAAGGGGAGATAGAGAGGCTATCAAGCGAAATCCAAAAACGATCAACAGACTCTGTGGTAGAGTTTATGAAATGGGACTCGATAAGATCTATGAAACATGTTCTGAACCAAAAGAGACGAATCGGCAAATAGGCCCCATGTTTAAAAATTGGGTAAAAACCAAAAAACTTGGAATAAAACCATGTGATCTAAAAGAATTTAAAAGCAACCATAACGATGCTGTACTAGATGCAGGCGATGAGGAAATGAAAAGTTTCGCAGCAGCAGAACTTGGTTATACTCACACCAAAGGAATTGACTTCTTAGCAAGATTCAATAGCCGGTACATCATCGGTGAAGCAAAGTTTTTAACCGATTTCGGTGGAAATCAAAATAATCAGTTTAATGATGCCATGAGCTTTATGGATTCAGGCGAAATCAATGCTATAAAAATCGCCATATTGGATGGGGTGCTTTTCATCAAAGGAAGAAAGATGCATCAAAGCATTACTGAAAAATATGGGGATTATCATATCATGAGTGCCTTAATCCTCAGAGATTTCTTATACTCGATATGAACGAAAATTTACTCATTGAGGGAGATAATATTTCGGGATTAATTTACTTATTAGAAACGAAAAATCTAAGAGGTCAAATTGACTTAGTTTACATTGATCCCCCTTTTGCCACGGGATCAAACTTTACCATCACCAACGGAAGAGCCTCGACAATTAGTAACTCCAAAAATGGTACATTGGCATATACGGACAAACTAAAGGGAGATCAGTTTATATCATTTTTAAAACAAAGACTTGTCTTACTCAAAGAACTTCTGAGCAATCAAGGGTCGATTTATCTTCACATTGATTACAAAATAGGACATTATGTGAAGGTGATGATGGATGAAGTTTTTGGAACAAAATCATTCAGAAATGATATCACGAGAATCAAGTGTAATCCAAAAAATTTTTCGCAAAAAGGATATGGAAACATCAAGGATATGATTTTATTCTACACAAAAAACGATTCGTTTATATGGAATGAGCCTCATACGGAATACACGTTGGAAGATCAGATACGGTTATACCCTAAAACAGATTCTGATGGAAGAAGATATACGACGGTTCCGATTCATGCACCGGGAGAAACTAACCATGGAAGATCAAACCAACTTTTCAAAGGAATGAATCCTCCCGCAGGTAGGCATTGGCGAACAGATGTAGAAACCTTAAACAAATGGGATGATATGGGACTATTAGAATGGTCATCGAATGGGAATCCTCGTAAAAAAAACTACATGGATGAGATGAAAGGAAAGAAGGTCCAAGATATTTGGGAATACAAAGATCCTCCATATCCAGTTTATCCAACCGAAAAGAACATCGATATGCTCCATATGATTGTAAACGCCTCATCCAATGAAGATAGTATTGTTTTAGATTGTTTTTGTGGATCAGGATCGACTCTTTATGCAGCAACTTTGAATGGGAGAAATTGGATTGGAATCGACAAATCAAAAGAAGCCATCAACATTACGAAAAAGAGATTTGATGAGTTTCAGCCAACGTTGTTTTGCCCCAAACCAAATTATACTTTTTTTGAATTATGCATAAAGTAGAATAACACTGGATTCCAGGAAGAAAAATTACCACTTCGTCCCACAATTCTATCTTCGAAATTTCTCTGATGAGAAAAGAAGACCATTGGATTATTCAATCTTAAATCACAGTATTATGTGAAAAAGGCTCCGATAAAGAATCAAGCGAGTAAAAAGCATTTTTATGGAAAAGGCAATATTTGGGCATCCCCAGTCGCAAGCTCGATGGTTCTCCCAACCCCCTATGGAAAATGATCGTCTCGATTATGGCGATTGTTTATGAATTAGAACGAGAGATCATCGCCGAACGCATTTGTCAAGGGCGTGAAGCCTATCAACAACATGGAGGGAAATGGGGTGGACACTACGGATCCGTCGAAAGTCGAGAAGCCTTTTTGAAGAAACCCAAAAGGCAAAAAATCATGTCCTTATGACAAAAAGGGAAATCGTATCAAGATATTAGCGGACGATTGGGTGTTTCTTTAGCGACAGTTATGAAGGTGAAGAAGCATCTCGGAGAAAGATGACCTCATAATTCTCCAATTCAAAAAAATCTATTCACGAAAATCAAGTTCGAACTTCCTTGGATTGAAGTCAGCTGCTGATAAGCTTCCAAAATAAATTAGAAACCGCACGATACAAAACCTCATTAATAAATTATATCATAATCTGAAACCTAAATAAAAGTTCTAAGTTGAACATGGGAGATGTTTATTTAAAGTGAGTTTAAGTTACTCTTTTTTATTCATTGTTAATGATATTATGATGTTATTTATTAATTTTGTCATTCGTTTCAGTATTTATTTTTATTTACCTAATATATTAAACCATGAAAGAAAGAAAAACTAAAAAAGAAAGGTTTGAAACAGTAGCTGCTAAAAGAGTCGATAAAATAATTACATTTATGCGACTTTTAAGAAAGTGCTCTAATAAAGTAAGTTACGAATTCAGTCCAGATCAAATTGAATTTATGTTTAATGAAATGGAACAAGAGTTGGAAGAAACAAAAAATTGCTTTCTAAAAGAACCTAAAAAAGATAAATTTTCGTTTGATAAAATGAAAAAATAAAAAATATTATTTTGTTAAATATGTAGCAATATATATCGATTTAATCCTTATATTTGCAACGTTAAATAAAAACGAGAACATGTAAAAGAAAATAAGGTGGAAAAAGTGGCCTCCGTTCTAAGAGACCACGGATAGATTTTGACGTATCTAACGTAATTGGAAAGGCAAAGATACATCAAAATCTCTAACTCGATGAGTCGGAGGCCATCAGTTTCTATAATTCAAAGAACTGATGAAAAATATCAATCAAATTCATGGGAAATAAAAAACACATTCTTTGTGTCTTGAGTATTATGAATAACAACGAAATCATTTTTTATATGAACTACTTAAAGCTACATTTTAAATCATTCAGGAGAATTAATGTTCATCATCTCCAAAAGTCAGAATTTATTAACTCAAAATATTATGTTTTATGAAAAATTCAGAATTAAACAAAACAAAAAAGTACTACGGTGAAGTCTGGTTTGAAGAAACCCCAACCGATAAAAGGTTTTGTGTTCTTTCATTCAAAAATGATGACATATTCATCGAAACCAATCTTTCTCCCTATCCAACCCTCGAACTTGTCAATAGGATTGTAGGAAAATTTAATGGTTTAGGCTTTTGTACACTCATCGAGTGTTTGATATTCTCTAGAACAATAGGGATAACAGAAAATATAACCTTTCAGTGTCACTACCTATACTTTGGCCATTCAACGGTTGTCGACTCAAAAGAAATGAGAATATCTGACTTCCGAGTTTTTAGTGATGTTCTTAATAAATGGATAGGAAAGATAAGTGCCATTGATTTATTTAAAGAAAAATTAATCAAAGTCGATTTCAAAGACTCATATAGAGTAGACAAAATCCAACTTGATTTGAATATCAACTATTGGACACATTTACAAAATTCAAAAAAGTCTCATGTGCCCTATAGCAAAATCACAAACGTTGGTTACATAGGATTTAAAATGGAAAAACCGAAAGCAATAAACGATATGATTGAATTGTACAACCAATTTAAAAAAGTTCTCCATCTCATTTTTTTGGGAGCATTAAAATTCAATAAAATTGAATTTCAATGTTCAGGGAGTGATGTGTGGACCGGACTATACTATAATGATCATGCGTTCTCATTATACCCTAATTGGTTTATTAGCACAGATTATGGGGAGGTAAAAACGAGCTTACCCACTATTTTAAATCAAGTTTATTCCAATGAAATATTTAAACTTTGCCTCCATCGATTAGTAGAAAACATTGCATACAAAAACAACCTTAGGGATAGACTATTTACTAATAGCATCTCAATTTACGAAAGATTGTGTAAGTCTGGTTCGAATAAAAAAGGGGAGGAATATCTTAAAGATTTAATCGAAACAAATAAGGCAACATTCCAGAAAATAGGAGGAATCGATGATTTGTACTGGAATTCTTTTAAAAATAAAGTAGTGAATACTCGAAATTATTATGTCCATCTAGATCCTTCGAAAAAAGATCTATTTAAAGTTTCTCATCTTCCATTTGTAAGTCGTTTTTTCGATTGTGTAACCATATATCTGATGTTAAATACATTAAAAGGTATTGAAGATGGCTTATTGAAAAAATATATTCAAAAAGGAAAAGACGCCTATAACCAAATTCAAAAGTAAATATTCAAACATGTACAAGTTCCTACATAACAATAAATCACCTCATAAATTTAAAATTGAGAATTGGCTTAATCTGTGGTTGGGAAAATATCCGAACAATCATTTAGGTGATTTAAATAGGCGTATCCATTTAAATGATTTTTCTCAATTCATGAGCGCTTATTTCGAATTACAGATTTTTTCTATCCTCCGTCGACTTAATTGTGAAATTAAAATCCACCCTCCGTTTTTAACAACCCAAAAAAGCGTTGACTTTGGTGTGAAAAATAACGGAGAGAAATTCTATATCGAAGCAACAGTTTGTGGTTTAGGAAAAAGTAAAATTCGTGAAAATAAAAATGAAGAAGATGCTGTGGAAAAAATCAAGGACAACGTTACTAATTTACAATATCATATTTGGTTACAATCGGATGGTCTGTTAAAAGAAACCATCTCTAAAAAAAGACTGATAGCAAAGACTCAAGAGCTTTTAGACACAGGAAAACCACAAATGATTCAAATAGGAGACTGGAAAATGATCATGACCCGTGAACCGATACAAAGCAGTGGTAACGTTGGGCGTGTTTGGGGACCAATGAAAGCTAGTTATTTTGATGGGAGCAAGCTCTTTCAAAACGCACTTAGAAAAAAAATCAGAGGACTGGAAAAGAAACGTATCAATCATCCATTTATCATAGCTATTAACGCTTGTGATATTGAATATTCTTCAAATTTTGATGAACTAAATGCGATATATCCAGATGAGGTACTCATCAATAGACATCCAATGGTTGGCAACGATGCTTTCGATAAGTATCTTTCTTGTGTCGCTGGGATTCTTGTTTTTAATAAGGCAACTTTGGGGAGCGAAGAGGTTGCTACGGTTCGTTTATTTAAAAATCCCCGTCATACCATACCAAAATGTCTCGGCTTTTTGGAACAAGAACATAAATTAGGAGACTTAATTGGATTGAATGAAATTAAAGATCAACAACACTCTTGAAGAGGTGAATTTCTCAGTTAAAACGATTGTTTTTCATAAGTCGTTGAGAAGATGCCTTTCATGGAACTGCAGATAAAATATATCGGCTTGAATAAAAACTAAGACGGTTTGTCATTGAACACAAAATCGAACTCTATAAAAGCCGTAAGTTTTGAAAGTTTACCAAACAAAGTTTGGATCAAATAGCGAATCAACCCCATTTAATGGAGTAAGAGCTTAGAATATTATGCCTGGTACCTTACCACTTAATGCCGTAGACTAAACGCAAGTTTATCTTTTTTTTCTCTTTTAATGCCACTGAGGAATCGTCTTCTCTCTTTTGTTGACCACCCCGATGGACGATTGGGCAGTTTGGCTCTTTTTTTTGCATGATTTTCATTGGGAACCCCTCATGGAGAGCTATCTATCAATGGCTTTTCTTTTTCTGGGTTCTCAAGGTCGATGTAATGGAATTAAAGTTATTCTATTTAATAGCTTTCGTCTTTTTGTCAGCACCCATCATGGATTCATGATGTTTCTTGTCCCGAAACATTTCAAACGCCAAGACGGCAGCATCCGAACCACCGACTCGTTGTGTGAAACCCGGCGGGTGCATGGATGGCCTCGGCGAAAAATTCTTCTCCATCTAGGAAAAGGTTTTTCGATAGCCAAAGAACATTGGTCCTCGCTATTGACGCAAGTCCGTGGCCGATGGATGAAATGGTCTGTTCCGGCATTTGAAGAAAACGAACGCATGGAAATTTGCGGTGAACCGATGTTGGTAGGATGGCAGCGAATGGAGTAGGATCCCCAAGCCGGCAAATATGGTCGCTCTTCGATGATTGTGGATGGCATCAAAGAGGTCTCCTCCCAAAGTATTGGTGAGGAACGCGTCCCCTGATAGGCCTCTTCGTTTATGGAGTTTGGATGATTTTCTAGCGTCCAAAGCCTTTTCATCAAGGCGGCGAAAACGGGTTCATGCGTTGATCGCCAGTGGTAGTTTGGTGCCGGCTCGTGAAGCGAAAACCATCGGCGATTGCAACAGCCATCCAGTCTTTTTTCGTGACTCGAATTCCCCAGACCTCCCCGTCTCATCCGTTGGTATCGCATGGGAGATCGGTTGTATGAGCCTACTCAAGAATGGGGCTCCATGTTGTTTCAACAAAGTCAATGCCTCTTTGGTTTCGAGCAACGTCTGGTGTTTGATGATTTGACGAAGACCTCTTATGATGGAAAAGAACTGGAATATCTCCTGCGTATGGGCCGAGCCTAGAAAAGCGTTCAGACGGTGTGTTGGCTTTGGTGATGGATGCCTCCGGTTTTCCTTGTCAGTTTGAGATTTTCAGGAGAAATATCAGGGAACCCAAAACCTAAGCCAAGGCCATCAAGGCGTTGGGGATGGCCCTGGTGGTGTATCAAGCGAAGCCAAAAGTCCCGATACCACAGTGAGAAGCCGACCGAGAGCACACCTTTGGTGGGGTTGCCCAGTATCGGCTCTGGGATGTCTTCTGCTTCCGAAGACCTCAAGCGAATCCATGTACTAAGGTCCTTTCGCATTTGTAGTGGGTACGCAAACTACCGATTATTTTTTGGCAACTTACCGATGGGGGAGGGCAAAATAGTACATTTATTCAAAGAAAAACTTGTAAAATGATTACGAAGGGATATAGTTCCCTGTTTTATGCGTAATAAAGTCATTTTTCTTCAAGGTGTGAATACATAGGAAATATTACAGAAACACCTATGCAGACGGAAACATCGCCAAGACGAAAGAAAATAGGACGGGGGGGGGGCACAATATAGGCAAGTTAAAAGATATTTTAGTGGATAATGTCGCTCATGATAATGAAAAATATCATTTGAATCGGGTTCAAAGCATTTTTTATTGACGATTTATTTTTAAATTGGTTGAATTATCTTCGTAAATAAAGTATGATGCTAGTGTCCTATAGTCACAAAGAATATTTAAGAAAAGCATATCAAAAGGGCGTTAATCTTCTAAAAAAACCCAAAGGAAAACCCTTTGCATCTGTTGAATTACAAGATCTCAGAGTTTTTAATTTAGAAATCGAGAATCACATCGAAAATTGCAAAATCAGGTCTCGATGATAGCAGTCAAGTACGCAAAAATTACATCGATCGGTTGCGATCAACGAGGAATTATTTCCGAGATTTAAGGAATCCAAGAAAGTTTAAAAACTAAATGCCATGACTGAAAAGCAATAAATCAAAGAAATAAAAGGTTTGATAAGGTAGAAGAGAAATTAGATAGAATCGATAATAAGCTAACCAATCATGGCACGAACCTCAATTGGATTAAAGCAGTCGGAGGGTTCTCTATAGCTTTCTTATTAGCTAAGATATTTGAGGCCTTTTAAGATGACTGAGCTACTGTTATCTTCATATTGATTTTGTGCCTTATAGGGGTTCCCATCGCGTTTTATATTAATCGAGTAGGGAATCAATCATACAGATAAAATACCAAGGCTATAGGAAGATAGTAATGGCAAAGTCCAATAATTTTGACTCGATATATTAGTGAAGTTTCTTTGTATTGAATAATCTGGGGGAAACTGAGCTACCTAAAACGGTCAAAGCATCCGTTCGATTTCTAGAGCAACGAGTATTTCTCGAAATACGGTCAGTCGTTTATGTAAAGTGGATGAACGCTAGTTCCTACACCATCGATCAATGGTATTCGATGGACCTTTCCGCCCTGAAAAAGAAGTTTCTCTCGCCTCGAGAGATGGACCGTTCTCGACAAGATGCTCTCTTGGCGTTTTTCAAAACGATGGATCAAAACGAAAAAAAAGTCGGTTTTACCTTCAAGCACCACTATCAAGCATACACTCGTCGTGTGAAAAACCCCTACAATTACACGCCGTTTTTACTGTATTAAAAAAAATATCGAGTGCCCAAAAGGTCAATGAAACGACAACCACTTCCTGCAGAAATCAGGTTGATTGATTTTGCTGGAAAGAAAATGAAATTCACCGATCCGAAGAGTGGCCAAGGGGCATCCCTTGGGACGCTTTATGGCTATCCTGCCCCATCGTCAGGACACCGATGTCCAAGCAGGTATGACCCAGTAACGAGCCGATTGAATCCGTTGTTGTCAAGAGGTTATGGCCTTTTATGGCGGTGTACCACAAGTGATGGTTTCAGACCATCTCAAAGCCGCCGTGAATCGTATCACCCAATTGGGCTCTCAAGTCCATCGGTTTTTTAAAGCGTTGGCTCACCTCTACCGTGGCGTAGTACATCCAACGCGTCCCTTACCGTCCTCAAGATAAAGGCGCTGTTGAAAACCGAATTGGAGTCTTTAGGAGGTGGGGTACAAAAGAGAGAAGTATCGACCACGTTACCAATCAAGAAAGATAAATCATTGAAGATAAAATGAATCAAAGAGGCATTCGTCAATTGAACTAACTTAGTCCCTTGGAAAAGATAAAATCAACATAAACTCATGTTGCACTATATAGTTGAACATGGCTCTCCATTTTCAGTTCATAGGACTTCTACAATAAAACGAACATAACTATAACTGATAAAAGAGGGGTTATATGGAGCGACTAATTAAACCCTCTATTTCCTTTGATTCGATTATAATGAGCGCTGAGAAATGAAATGATTAAACTAGTTCCTTTGATGTTTGAAAGGTTTAAAGTTTGTTACTTGATAGACAGTAAGGCATTCCAACAAAAAACTCACTGAATTCGAAGTTGTTTTTGAAAACAATTGATCAGAGGATTTCAGCGATAGCATTTTAGAAAAAAACCTATTCATCGACACGACACCAAATGACAGGAAGTGGTGGGGTAACGATAGAATCTTTCGATTAAAAAATAAGATAAAAAAAGAGTTTAATTTTGCGGTATGATTCCTAGAGAAAGTTTAGAGTTATTTGTTATTAGTATTTTGGGTTTAGTCGGTTGGGACATGTTGAACGATGTCTCTACGTACTTTGGTATGGGGTTTGTGGTGGTGATGTCAGTAGTTGGTATTGTGGGACTAATTCTCTGGTCAAAAAAGACGAATAGAAGAAAAAAAGTAAACCAAAACAAATTGATTATACAAGAACTAGAAATTAAAAAGTTACAAAACGATGTGGGAGAATATTCCCAAGATAATGAAAGTGCCAAAGAGACGTAACGAAGAAAAAAGCGATGGGTCCTATTAATAACTTAAAAAGTGAAGTGAATGTATTTGTTTTATCTTTTTGATGAAAAGGGAAAATCGTCCTGAAATCAATCCCTATGACTATCAGCACAACAAATCAGAGTTGGAAGAGGATGTGCGAATGAATACCACACCAAAAGAATTAGTGAGCATTGCTTTCCAGCAAGTACAAGGGTTTAGAGAATAAGATGTCTTGAATCTTGTATTTCAGACCAGAGGCATAGGAGGTTTTTATTAGCATTTAGGTATATAATCCCTCCATTTTGTCGTTGAATTCGGAAAATCTATTGAAATCAAAACTTGTAGCAAAATATTTTAAAACGATGGTTTCGTTTTTTCTTTGCTTCAGTGGCCACTCATGTAGACTATTGGCATTCGTGAGGTTTCTTTCTGTCTTAAAAATCGCACTTATGATAAATCAATGGAATGGCGTATTAACAATTCCATTGGGGCAAAATGACAACTTATTTAGAACTCTTATCAGATAATAACATGGTATTGTCGATGACTGGTTATTCTTCACTCATGGTCGATTTTGATCGTTTTCGATTGCATCTAGAATTAAGAAGTTTGAATAGTAAAGCAAGCGAAATCACGTTGCGGTTTCCACCCTTTTTAAACCATCAAGAAAATGAATACCGAAAACTTCTTTCTCAAAAACTTCAACGAGGAAAAATAGACTTGTGTATCAAATCGGTACCCATTGAAGGAGAGTCAACTCAAAAAATTAATTCGGATGTAATTAAGAGCTATATGGCTGCCTTTCGATCGATTCATCCCCATGGTTCTGATGATATTTTGTTGAGTTTAGCGGCAAACATGCCTGATATATGGTCTAAGGAAACGGTTGAAGAGTTGTCTTGTCAAGAATCTAAAAACCTGAGATTATCTCTTGATACATTAATTAACCGTTTAATAACCTATCAAACCCAAGAAGGGGCCGTATTGTACAGAGCGTTTACTGATAGTATTTTAAAGATCGAATCGCTACTAAATCGAATCGAGCAAAGCACTCAAAACCGAAAAAGCGACATTGCCTCAAGACTCCAATCCATACTTGATGAATTATCTGTGGATTTTGATGAAAAACGAATGGAGCAAGAATTACTTTATTATCTAGAAAAGTCCGATGTTACTGAGGAACTTGTACGATTAAAAAGTCATTTGATTTTTTTTAAAGAGGTATTATCCAACGCATCCCCAAATGGTAAAAAACTAACCTTTATCTCTCAAGAAATTGGTAGAGAGCTCAACACCATTGGGGCTAAAATCCAAAATGCGACCATTCAGCATATGGTGGTTGATATGAAAGATGAGCTAGAAAAAATCAAGGAGCAGCTCAGCAACATCATCTAGTCTTCATTGAAAAAAATAGTCATCCTTACGGCACCATCTGGAAGTGGAAAAACCAGTATAGCCCAGTTTTTAGAAAAACACTGTGATCCCAAACTCTCTTTTTCAATTTCAGCCACAACCCGGCATCCACGAAAAGATGAAGTTGATGGAGAGCATTATTATTTTCTATCGGTTGCAGAGTTCGAAAGTCGCATTCAAAAAGAGTTATTTTTAGAGTACGAAAAGTTTTACAATGGCCAATATTATGGAACCTTACAATCTGAAATCCAAAGAATTTGGGATGCCAACAAGCATGTCTTGCTTGATATTGAAGTCGATGGAGCGGAAAATATCAAAAAGTTATATGCCAAACAATCATTAATCCTATTTATTGATACCCCTCATCCAGAAACTCTCATCAAGCGATTAAAAAGAAGAAAAACGGAATCTAGTGAATCTTTACAGTCGAGGATTCGTCGAATCGATTATGAAATCAACAAGGCAAAACGCATTATGGACTGTTCTGTGATGAATATTGATTTGGAAAAAGCTCAAAAAGAAGCATTAATCCTCGTTGAAAACTTTTTAAATCATTGAACCCTTTTGTTGGTTGTTTTTTTGGGTCATTCAATCCTGTGCACTATGGGCATGTTCAAGTGATTGACAATTGCATCAAAAAGTTAGATCTCGATGAAGTATTGGTGGTTGTCAGTCCCTTAAATCCCTTAAAACAGGTGCCATTAATCAATCCAAACCATCGATTAGAAATGACCCAATTAGCTTTTGGAGACACTCCTACAGTAACTGTTAGTGACATTGAATTTGGAATGGCCAGACCTAGTTATACCATCCATACATTAAAAAAACTAATCCATCTGTTTCCCAATAAGCGACTGGCTCTTATTATTGGGGAAGATCATTTGGCTAGTTTTCATCTTTGGAAGAGGTATACCCAAATTTTAGATTTGGTAGAAGTCTATGCCCATACTCGAGACCTCTCTTTTGATTTGACGGCTTCAAAGTGCATCCAGAAGATTTCAAGATTAACTTTTGATGCCATCCCCATTTCTTCAACCCAAATCAGAGATCTAATCGCAAACAACAAGCCATTTGAACACTTGGTTCCAATCAAGGTGGCCCACTATATCAAGGCGAACCAATTATACAGTTAAACTTTCACTGAAAAACAAGGTCAACAAACCTTAGATTCTGTTGGGGACTTCATCTCAAAACACATACTCTACTGATATCAAGCCACTTCCTTTTGGCATCGGAATGAGGTTTGTTAGGGTATATTTTTCATTAAAAAGGTTGAATGCCGAAATCCCAAAACGGAATTTTGACATGTTAAGTTGGGCTCCTAAATCAACTACAAGATAACCCTCTTGCTGACTCCTTTTGCCATATCGTATCGAGGGATTCACGGAAATTTTATGACTCATCCTGGCAATGATATTGACTGTTACTTGATGTTTTAACGAATTGATTCTGTAACGAGAAAAACGAGATGAGACATCTTTGAGTTGATCTTCTAAATACGTGTAACCGATATGAAATTCACTCTGATGATTGTTTAGAGAGAAATATATTTTTGATTCCGCTTCTATCCCCCAAGTGTCTACTTCTCTAATATTATTGGCCATCCAGAGGTCAATCTCCTTTTCTTTGATATAGTCAATAAGGTTTTGGGATTTTCTATTGAAGAAAGCTAATAACAAATGGATGTCTGTTGTATTGTATTTAAATCCTATTTCCTGAGAAAGAGCCTCTTCTGTCTTCAGTTGATTGTTTCCTAAAGTCGTTGGATCGCTATAGTACAAATCGGTATAGGTTGGAATTCGATACGTATAGCCTACATTTCCATAAAATCTAGCATTCCTGTTTAATCGAATGCCAACATCCAATCCTGGATAAAAAAAATCACCAAAATCACTATAATGACTATAGGCGAAACCCCATGTCATATCCAAAGCGCTATTGAATAGAGATATTTGGTGATCTAGAAAAAGGGAAGCTTCTGTTCGATTTCTATCTCCCAGATTATTGCTCGATAAAGTTGTGTTGGTTAGATGAACTCCTGCCCCAATGATACCCCATTTCGACTCAACACTAGAATCAAACGATGCTCCTACTTTATTAGAAATATGAAGGTTTCGATAAACTTCTGGATTGTTTCGTACAAAAAGATATAGGTCTTGATGCCGACGCCAGAATAAACGAGGTTTTAGCACCCAATTTTCTATGCTCACCGTTGAATGGACGGCAACCAGACTGGCTTGAGTTTCTTCATATTGATTTATTGCCGTAGGAGTGGCATAAAACCCATTGGCTCCAAATTTTCTACCCGAGTACATCGACAAGACATGGATTGGAACGTTATTGCTTTGACCCAATTGTGTTTTCATGAAATAGTTCTGAATATCAAAATCCGTATTGTATCGATAACCATCCGATCGATGAATTTCACCAAACAACATCAGAGCCTTATCATTAAATTCTCGCTCCAAACCTAGAGCTAATTTTCCTTGATGATAACTTCCAAGTTCTACTTGCAATCGAGTGCTTTTTTCGATTTCTTTTTTAGTGACAATATTCACAGCACCAGTGTATGCATTTTGTCCATAAATCCTACCCGCCGGTCCTTTGATGATTTCAATGCGCTCAATGGTTTCAATGGGTATCAGAAAATTTAATGTATGATGTCCTGTTTGTGGATCGTCTAGTTTGACACCATCGATTAACAACAAGGTTTGTTCAAAACCCCCTCCTCTGATATATAAATCTGCTTGAACACCAAAAGGCCCTCGTTGTCTCAGATCAATTCCACTGATGCGTTCCAGTGCTTGGGATGTGGATGTGATGTTCCATTGTTGTAGCGTTTGGGACGTTATGACATCTATTGTTCGGAAATCCTCAGACATGGGCATGTCTATCCGTGTCGATTCTAGGATTACCTGACCTAGAATGTTTTTTGGTATGGAATCCGCCTGAGCAGTTGATAAATGAATGCCCATCAAAAGCATTAATCCCGCTATTCTTTGCGTTGTTTTTGTCATTTGAGAATTTTGTTTTTTCAGAAAACAAAGTTACCTATCTCTCTATCAAGCTATGGCCAAATAAAACTTCTCTTGCCCTCAATGGTTAGCCAAATAAAAAACCTTGTACATCAGTGAGGTTCGGTTAAAGAGTTAGAAAAACGCTTCATTTTCAGATGTTGATTCAATCTTTCCAAAAGGTTTCATACTTTGTTAACTTCAAACAATAAACGTGTTGAAAATTACCTCTACAATAGACCACGTTTGTCTTTGCTTTATTATGATTTTATATCAGCTGTTCATGTAAGATTACCAAAAAAAGTCAACCTCAAGCAACAGAGAATTTCCGGAACCATTGTGACTATGTATCAGATTCTTTTCTCTTTTATTATGGTATTGAAAGAAATGTTTTTTAGATGTGCTTTATTACCTATTTGATAGTCTTGTTTGTTGATTTCTAATACCTTTTCTAATAGTCTCCACATTATGAACATTTGATGTAAAAGTAAAATCCCTCATCCCAACTGTTTTGATTTTCTCAAAGTCACATCTCGATGTTACTCATCGTTATATCCTATGGCTACGATAAACCAAATGGTCGTTCTTGCTTGGTGTATAAACATAGAGTCAACTCGATAATGCTGTTTGAATTATGATACTTTTGAATCGATTTATTTTTACCCTCCTTCATTGAAAACCATTTCTTTTCAATTTCGTTTCGTTATTATCTTTTTTAGTGTTGCCTCCATGGCTTGGACTCAATCGGTAGGAAGTTTGAATGGACGAATTCTTGATGCCAACAATGACAATCCTATTTTTGGTGCTACTGTCCTATTGGAAGGAATCAATTTAGCGGCCATCACGGATGACATGGGGTATTTTCAATTGAATGATGTTCCAGTTCAAACTTATAATGTCACGATTTCGTATTTAGGTTACCAAACTCAATTTTTGTATAATGTTATTGTTAAATCAGTAGGCAACACACCACTTTTAGTCTCTTTAGATGAACAAATTGAAGTGCTCGATCAAGTCATTATTAATGCCAACCCTTTTCGACGAAGTGCCGAAACGCCTTTATCTAGTCAAACGTTTAGTGCCGTTGAAATTGAAACCTGTCCTGGCGGAAACAATGATATTACGAGTGTGATCCAAAGCATGCCTGGAGTGTCCCCAACCGTTGGTGGGTTTAGAAATGATTTAATCATTCGAGGTGGAGCTCCTAATGAAACAGTCTACTATCTAGATGATATTGAGATTCCGAATATCAATCACTTTAGTACTCAAGGAAGTGCTGGGGGACCAGTTGGCCTAATCAATGTTTCTTTTATCAATGAAGTGACTCTTTCAACATCTGCTTTTGGAGCTCAATATGATAATGCTTTATCTGGCGTCTTGCAATTTCGACAACGAGATGGGAATTTTGAAAAGTTTGGAGGGAATGTCCGAGTTGGTGCTAGCGAAGCTGGAATAACGCTTGAAGGACCGCTGATTAAAAATCGAAAAAACCAATTAGACAACACAACCTTTCTGTTTTCTGTGCGACGTTCCTATTTGCAATTTGTCTTTGAACTCATTGGCTTACCCATTAGGCCAGATTATTGGGATTATCAATGGAAAGTAAAACATCAAATCGATCGATACAATACGCTCAGCTTTATTGGCATTGGATCGATCGATGATTTTTCATTAGAGCCTGATGTAGCATTTGATGCTATCAATCAAGGGATCCTAGAACAATCCCCGATCATCGAACAACGAACAACCACGGTAGGTTTATCGTGGCGAAAAAAGGATAAAACTTCCAATGGGTTTCTCCTAACAACATTGAGCACCAACCAATTGCAAAATGTTTATTCTCGATACCGCGATAACCTGAACAGAATCGATCCCACATTTATCAATGATTCGCAAGAGCAAGAAACAAAGTTGCGTTTTAGGAGAGTTAAGTATTTTGGAGATTGGAAAGCAGAAATTGGTTTTTTACTCCAAAATTCTGTTTACGAAAACCGAAGCAACATTCCGTATCGAGGAATCGATTATGATTCTCGGTTCACTCTTTTCAAAACAGGAGTTCACGGAAGTATCTCGACTTCTTTGTTCAAAAAAAGAATGACGGTTTCTTTGGGGGTTCGCTATGATACTGATAATTTTTCTCTGCATGGTGTTTGGTCTCGTTATCAACCTTTTTCTCCACGGTTGGCTATTTCTTATTTGATTTCTAATGACGGCAACACAAAATTCAATGCTTCCATTGGAGAATATTATAAAATGCCTCTATATACCATATTGGGCTATCAAGAGGTTTATGAAAGTTTATCTGATATGAGTCATCAAAGAATGGGCTATTCTAATCGAACATTACCGAATGATTTTAATTATAGTCGATCCTTTGAGTGTTCTCAAGGATGTTTTGAAAACAAGCCCGCAAGCTACACAAGAAGCATACACTATGTGGTTGGATTGGAACACAATCCCAATAGAGCGACGAGAATATCTATTGAAGGCTTTTTAAAAAGATACTCTCAATATCCTGTTTCTTCAAGAGATCTCATTTCTTTAGCAAATAAAGGTGGGGATTTCGAAGTAGTCGGAAATGAACGCGTGAATTTTGATGGAACCGGTCGTACTTATGGCTTCGAACTTCTATACCAAAGAAAATTGTACAAAGGCTTTTATGGCATATTGGCTTACACCTATTTCTTCAGTGAATTCACTAATAAAGCTGGAAAATTAACGCCTTCTATATGGGATAACCGACATCTCATTTCATTCAATGGAGGTGTCAAACTAAAAAGAAATTGGGAACTCAGTTGGCGATGGCGCTTTAGTGGAAGAACTCCTTATATTCCCTACAACCTTGAAGCAAGCTTGGATACTTATCCTGAATTGGTTATTGATTCAGAAAATGTTGGCAAAGAAAATTTGGGATCTTTTAGTATTGCCGACCTTCGAATTGACAAAAAATGGAATTTTCGCAAAACTGCCTTAGGTGTTTACTTGGAAGTGCAAAACTTTCTCGTGCAAACCATTCCGACACCAGATCGTATCGGTTATGATCGAGACGAAACTGGAATACTTCAATCGCCATTAACATTGGTGCCAATCGATTCATCTGAAGATGGCGGTACCCCCATACCTTCGATAGGCTTTGTTCTTTATTTTTGAGTTATTTGGTTTTACAGTAATCATGTTATTTCTAAATCAACTTTTATTCTAATAAAGAAATTCACATCTTAAGTTTTTAAAATGAATGTTTGAAACAAAAGATATTGTTGTTACCTTTATGAAAATTATTGTTGTCTATTTCTTATGAAAAACTTCCGCACCCCTCTTTGGATCAGTTTGAGTATCTTCTTTTTGACTTGCCAAAAAGAAGATGTTTTACACCAAAACGATCCCATTCCAAACGCTGAATCCGTCATCACGACAGAACCTGAATTCCCACCAGGGGATTTGATGGTTTTAGGCCCGCCATTAGAAAATCCGTATTCATTGGAAAACATGAAAAAAGCACTTAAAAGTTTAAGAAAATCCTCTCGTGCCGAATTGCCAGGGGATTATGAAGTGAAAACGACACACTACTATGTGAAGTTTCTACCAGAGAATGAAGCCCATTTGAGTTTACTGTCTTTAGATGAAGGGTTGATTCTTTATGACTACCCATTGGACCGGAAAATAAAAAAACTAGGAAATTATTACATCGACCCCAATGCTCCCAAAGACAAACCCATGCCGCTTTATGCATCGGTTGAAGTGGATGATGAATTGCCCCAAAGTGTACCCTATGAAATACTGAGCCATCTTCATCTTCCCAACGATTATGGAGATTATGAATTTATCGAATCAAACCAGCGACGATTATCCAATTTCATCGAATCGTTGGTTGATGAATCCTTACGATTGACGGGCAATTGGGAAGATGTGGTCACACCCTCCGAAAATGCCCGATCTAGAAAATGGACACCTTCGGGAACCGTGAAGACTTATGACTCTTCTGAAGGGAGTAATATCCCCGTAGAAGGTTTAAAGGTTCGAGCGAGACGCTGGTTTACCACGCATACCGGCATGACGAATTCTAGTGGTTATTATCGATGCGATGGTTCCTTTCGACGTCCCGCTAATTATTCCTTGAAATTTGAACGGCATGATTTTCAAATTCGAACTAGTACTTGGCTATTTAATTCGGCTGGCGTCAATGGCCCTAAAATAGAAAGATCATGGAATCCCATTTTCCTAAGTACCAAACCAGAGTCATATTATGCCACTATCTTTAGAGCGGCTCACCATTATTACTACCAATACGTTTATGGATTGCATCGGCCTCCGCAAAATAGTATTTGGAAAACCCAATTGAAACTAAAAGCTTTTTTTAAACGACCAGCAGGCAGTTTTGGAGCCGACGGATCTTTTAGCGGTTTTCCGCTCCGTGGATTTGGCCTCTATAGCCCTGTTCAAATTTATGATTCTAGTAGGCCAAGTGAAGACATTTATGCTACCACAATTCATGAATTAGCACATGCAGCACATTGGTGTCAAGGATGGTTTGTTTTTAATAATTCCGAAGTAAAGGTCAAAGAGAGTTGGGCAAGAGGAGTCGAGTGGTTTTTAACGAAAACGGTTTATGATGGTTATGTTCCAAATTATTCAATAGGTTCGTCTACGGGAGTTGTTCAAGACATGATAGATGTTGTAAAAGATGAACCATTGTCGACGATAAATGAATCGGTATCTGGTTATACCATTTCACAAATTGAAAAGGCGATGATTGGAAAGAAAAAATGGTCTG
>JAPORT010000153.1:0-4691 GCA_026710085.1 Flavobacteriaceae bacterium
CGGGTTCCATACCCACCAAATGCATACAAGTGTGTGTTTTCACTAAGATCAATGCCAGCATTCACAAAAGTGATCAAGGAATTGCTTACATCAGGACTACCCCAAATTTGAGCTGGGTTATTGACTGGATATCCTCTTTCGTTTAATGCTTGTTCGTCTCTTCTTAGACCACTTCGAATGGTTGGATTGGCATCACGGTATTCCGCACTAATATTTATAAAACCATTTTCAGTCAGTGGAAGTCCTAAATTCACAGCTGCCATGATGTTACCTCCTTTCCCAGTAGTCTCCTGATCTGACAATTTTCCATTCGAAGCATCAATTCCTCTTAAAAAAATGTCATCCCCTCCAAAATATTGGCCTCCTTGTAGCCTTATTTGTAAGCCGCTTGGATTATCGCGAAGTTGCATGTTAAACACACCCGCAACGGCATCGGCACCATACTGTGCAGCAGCGCCATCACGTAAGACCTCAACTTGTTTTAATGCAATGCTTGGAATCATGTTGAGGTCTACCCCTTGAGAACCTGTATTAAGAGAACTCCCCAAAAGCGCTAAGGAAGCGGAACGATGTCGTCGTTTTCCATTGACTAGTACAACCACGTTATCTGGAGAAAGGCCCCGAAGTGTGATGGGTCGTACCAATGTGGCCTCATCATCAATGCCGTGACGTTGAACATTGAAGGAAGGTATTTGGGTTCTTAATATTTCATCGACATCGGTACTGGTTTGTGAAACCAAATCCTTTGGTCCAAAAACATCCACTGGAACCGCCGAGTCTTTAATGAGTCGAGGCAATCGTCGAGATCCAATGACCACCACATCATCCAAACTCAGAATACTTTGGGCCAATGAAACGTCAATGGTTGTCGTTTCATTTGAAATGACAAATTCTTGAGCTCCATAGCCTACAAATCGAAATTCCAATATACTGCCAACTTCAGGCACTGTGATGGAATAATTTCCATCTGGATCAGATATTGTTCCAAATGAGGTGCCTTGAACAACCACTTGAACACCTAAAAGAGGTTCATTGGTTTCTGCATCTTTAACATTCCCTGAAATTTGAACTTGGGCAGATGCTATTGGCATATAGAATACCAATGGTAAAAGAAAAACGAATTTTAATGATTTATTCATAATCATATGTTTTATAATATAGTTTTTTTAGTTTTTAGTCAGTAAAAAACCGAAAGATCATTACCAAACTGTAGTATGATATTTTGATTCCTATTAAGCGTTTGGAACTACAAAATTAAATAATTCAACACAAAAGTTGGGGGAAATTTATTCTATACCTATTTTTTAGATATTTAGTTGCATCATGGTATTAAAATTCTCTTCAGTAATTTTTAAGTTCCATCTCGATGCCTGTAGAAATCGATCTTGATGCTGACAACGAAAAAGCATCAATCACCCATTCAACACCGAATCAAAGAGATTGATGAATCACCGCTTTAAATTGTAAATTGATAAAATCAATTTTGGTCTATGCTACTCAATTAAAACCAATCAGCATTCGTAAAAGAACCATCACACTAGTTCATAAAAAACGAATATCACAGAATTCGTTGTAGAACCATGTTTTTAATGTTTAGCAAAACATTATCGCTAGGTATTCTGAAATTTTGAATATGAAATAGAATTGTATTTTCGTTTAATAACTTCCCTCAATCTATATGAAACAAAAAATTTGGTTCTGGTCCTTGGTCTCAGCACTAGCTGGATTCTTATTTGGATTTGATACCGTTGTGATTTCTGGAGCGGATCAAACGCTAGAAAAGGTTTGGGATTCGAGTTCTCAATTTCACGGATTCTGGGTGATGGGTTCAGCACTCTTTGGAACCGTTATCGGTGCTTTAACAGGATCTATTCCAACAAATAGAATCGGAAGAAGACAAACCCTTATTTTAATTGGTGTGTTATATGTTGTTTCAGCCATTGGTTCCGCATCCGTTAATAACCCTTATTTATTTGGTTTTTTCAGATTCATTGGTGGATTGGGTGTGGGAGCTTCTACCGTTGCGGCTCCAGTATATATCTCTGAAATTGCTCCGGCTAAAAAGAGGGGGCGATTAGTAGGACTATATCAATTGAATATTGTTTTAGGGATATTGGTAGCCTTTTTATCGAACTACCTTATCAGTCAATTGATTTCTCCCGAAGCATGGAGAATCATGATTGGCATGGAAGCCCTCCCAGCACTCATTTATTGTTTCTTAGTAATCCAAATTCCTAAAAGTCCGCGTTGGCTCATCACAAAAAATAGGATTTCAGAAGCTCAACAAGTACTGTCTATGGTCAATCCGATGCAAAATATCAATGAATTGAAAGCTCAGATTGATTCAGAAATTGATCAATCCAAAACACACCGTGTTTCCATTTATCTCAAGCGATATCGGTTTCCCCTAATACTGACTTTTTTCGTTGCTCTATTTAATCAATTTTCCGGAATCAATGCCTTTTTATACTATGCTCCAAGGATATTTGAAGCTGGGGGTCTTGGAGAAGATGCCGCTCTTTTAAGTAGTGTCGGAGTGGGAGTGGTGAATCTTTTGTTTACTCTTCTGGGCATCTCGATCATTGATCGATTTGGTAGAAGAAAACTACTGTTGTTGGGTTCTATTGGTTATGTGATTTCCTTGACTTTAGTTTCATTGACATTTTTCATTCATTGGGAAGGTTCTTTACTTCCGCCTTTTTTCTTTCTGTTTATTGCCGCCCATGCCATTGGATCTGGAACGGTTATATGGGTCTATATCTCTGAAATCTTTCCCAATTTATTACGCCATAGTGGTCAGTCCTTTGGATCTTCAGTCCATTGGATTTTGGCTTGGATGATTCCTTCATTAATTCCTCTATTGTTTTCGAGTATCGGTCCCGGATTTGTATTTGCGGTTTTTTCAGGGATGATGTTTTTACAACTCCTATTTGTCATCCTGATGATGCCAGAAACAAAAGGCGTACCATTAGAGGTTTTGAGTAAAAAACTTGAGCAATCTTCTAGTTGACATTTTTTGTCGTCGGGTAAATTTAAATCCGTGAAACAGTCAATTTTTAGATGTCTCTTTTTCGTGTTTGCTTTTTCCTTCTTTGGTTGTAAGGGTAGCCATTCTGAACATAAAGAAGAATTGGCTGAAGATGAAATCAAACATCGCCCAGTATACCATTTTTCACCCAAAAGCCATTGGATGAATGATCCCAATGGCATGTTTTATTACTAAGGTATTTATCATTTGTATTTTCAACACAATCCTTATGATGATGTGTGGGGGGCTATGCATTGGGGGCATGCCACAAGTGAAGATTTACTCGTTTGGGAAGAACACGATATCGCTATTTATCCCGATTCTCTTGGAACTATTTTTTCGGGCAATGCAGTCGTCGATTTAAACAACACGAGTGGCTTTGGTCAAAACATTCCACCAATTGTTGCTATGTATACCAATCACCATCATGAAGGAGCTGAAGCAGGAAGAATAGATTATCAAACCCAAAAAAGCATTGCCTATTCATTAGACCAAGGTTTTACATTCACCAAGTACGAAAATAATCCCGCAATTCCTAATCCTAGAATCCAAGATTTTCGCGATCCAAAAGTCACTTGGTTTGGAGTTCAAAACAAATGGGTCATGTCTTTGGTTGTTGGGCAAGTCATCTATTTTTATACGTCAAGTGATTTAAAATCTTGGCAATATTTATCTTCTTTTGGTCAAGGAATTGGAAATCATAACGGGGTATGGGAATGCCCTGATTTAATCCAATTACCCGTAGATGGCACCAATCAATCGAAATGGGTGTTGCTGGTAAGTATCAATCTAGGAGGCCTTAATGGTGGGAGTGCTACTCAATATTTTGTTGGGGATTCTGATGACAGTGAATTTACGGTAGGTTCCATTTTTTCAGTAAAAATGGGGAAATACCATGATTTTTGGATCGATTATGGGAAAGATAACTATGCTGGAGAGACTTATTCAAACATTGAAACCCAAAACGGCAGGAAAATTCTCCAAGGCTGGATATCCAACTGGCAGTATGCCAATATGGTTCCGACCACCACATGGCGAAGTGCCATGACCAGACCAAGAGAAATATCCCTAAAAATCGTCAACGGAGTTCATCGAATTGTTTCTCAATTCATCTCAAGCATAAAGCAATACTCCCAACCTATATTATACATCCCAAAATCTAAAAGTCCTGTTCAATTTCCAAGAACAGAACATCCCATGTATTCTACTGCAGAAGTAAAATTCAATGCACTAGCCAACAGTGATTTTAAATCCACTTTCAGTAATGCATTAGGAGATACATTGGTTTTTGGATATGACCATGAAATCAACTCCTTTTATAATTGACCAATCCCATGCTGGAATTGTAGATTTTTCAAAAAATTTTGGTGGTAAAAACACGATGGCAGAGCAATTATCATCATCTGAAAATATATCAATTCATATTCTTCCTGATAAAGCCTCGATAGAAGTCTTTCTTGATGATGGATTAAGCGTGATAAGAGAGACCTTTTTTATCGAACAATCATTCGATTTGTTGGAACTAGATTCAAGCAATGACTCATTCATCTTTTAATGAAATTCGAATCAACCGGTTAAATTTCGAATGAACTTTTGTTGTTTGATAGTTTTCTATCTTATGATTTATTGGTATCTCTATAAAATTGTTTCTTCCTAGAAAACT